>CBFCYQ010000114.1:0-9067 GCA_965602205.1 uncultured bacterium
ATATTCGGGGCCTGACGCCCTCTGACGAGTATCTGGACGTGGAGCGTAACACTATCTGCGTCAAATTCAGAAAGGAATTGATTGGCCCTAATATGCCGTCAGAGGATAATGTGAGATGGCTGCCTCTTTAGGGGCCGAATCGATAAACCCATGGACGCATTATCGGCTGTTCTAATCGCCCTGATTGTTCTGAACTCGCTTCTGCTCGTCTGGCTGTTGGTGGGCCTGAGGCGCTGGTGGAGGCGCGAGCGGGACCCACAACTCGACTCCTCCCTGCAGCACCTGAAAGTCGAACTGATAAATCAGCAGATGGAAGGGCTGGTTTCGCTGCGCGAATCCCTCGATTCTGCCAACCGGATCGTGAACGAACGCCTGGCGGAAGGCAACACGGCGCTGGATCGGCGCATGGCTGTCTTCGCGGAGATAGAGAATAAACTCGGGCAGCTGGCCACCCAGGCTCAAAACATCGAAAACATCGGCAAGAACATCCAATCGCTGTCAGATTTGCTGAAGCCGCCGAAGGTGCGGGGTGGCCTGGGGGAAATTCTCCTTGAAAACCTGCTCTCGCAAATTCTTCCAACAGCACTCTACCAGACCCAGTACCGCTATTCCGGGGGCCAGAGAGTCGATGCCGTAATCAGTGTTGGGGACATGCTGCTGCCGGTGGACTCAAAATTCCCCCTGGAGTCTTTCCAGCGGTACCTGCAGGACGGCGACCAGGCGTCCCGGCGCGAACTAGGCCAGGCTTTCAAAAAACACATCGACGATATCAACGGCAAATATATTCGCCCCGACGAGGGCACGGCGGATATCGCCATCATGTACATTCCTTCCGAGGCCGTCTACTATCAGTTCGTTTCCCGCAGGGACAACGAGGGCCTGGAGTACGCCATGGCCAAGAAGGTCATCCCGTCGTCACCGGGGCATCTCTATGCTTTCCTGGCTTCTCTCTCGGCGCTCTACAGGCAGATCGGACTCTCCAGCGACAGCCGCCTCCTCCTGCAGGGACTGGACAACCTGGCCGAGGCTCTTTCCCGCCTGAATCGCCTTCACGAGCGATTGGAGGGGTCTTTGCGGTCGATGACCGGCAGTCTGAGCAAGGCCCGCGAGGAGTCCAAGACCATGACATATCAACTTGATCGCCTTCAGGAACCGTCCGCCGGCATCGGTGTTGGAGATAAAAAGGAAGACCGGGGCGAGTTTTCTACATCAGATTGACCTGCAGCATCAGTCAGCCGAGCCCGGATGAAAGCCGCTCCGCCTGGCGGCAAAGGGCATCCCGGTCAGCCGGAAGCCTTTTCATTGAACGGGAATTATGAAGGTAAAAGAATACGACCTCGTGGTAATCGGTTCCGGCCCGGCCGGAGAAAAGGCGGCCATCGAGGCCTCGATGATGCGCAAATCGACCGCCATCGTCGAGCGCAAATCGGTCCAGGGGGGAGTCTGCATCCATACCGGCACCATACCTTCGAAGACTCTTCGGGAAACCGTCATGTACATCTCGGGTCTCAGACAGCGCTCGGTCTACGGCCTGATGGGGGGAGTGCGCCAAAACGTGTCGGTCCGCGAACTCATGTACCGCAAAGACCAGGTGATTCAGCAGGAACTCGACATCATCCAGGAGAACATGTCCAGGCACCGGGTCGAGGTGATCCAGGGCACGGGTTCCATCGTCGATGTCAACACGGTGGTAGTGACTGACGACAACGACCATAAGCGCCAGTTGAAAGCGTCGGTGATAATTATATCGACCGGCACCAAGCCGTACCGCCCGGAACACATTGATTTTGATGACAAGTACATTTACGATGGTGAGTCCATACTGAATCTCGACGTTCTTCCGCGCACCCTTACTATTGTCGGAGGCGGTGTCATCGGCTGTGAGTATGCTTCGATCTTCGGCCATATCGGCGTCAAGGTCACCATCGTCGATGATCGGGAGCGGTTACTGTCATTCCTGGATCACGAAATCGCCGATGCCCTGACATACCTGATGCGCAAGTATCGTATCACTCTCGTGCTGGGCGACGGCGCGAAGGAGGTATACCAAGACAACAACCAGGTCGTTACGGTGACGAGAAGCGGCCGCAAGGTCGTCTCCGATCGCCTGCTGTATGCGGCCGGCCGCACCGGCAACACGGAGCACATCGGGCTTGACACGGTCGGCATCGAGACAGATGCTCGAGGTCTTGTCAAAGTCGATGAACTCTACCGCACGGCGGTGCCGAACATTTACGCCGTGGGGGACGTGATTGGATTCCCGTCGCTGGCCTCGACATCCATGGACCAGGGACGTCTGGCTGCCATCCACGCCTTTAAGAAAGGCGACACTTCGTGTATCAACAACCTTCTTCCGATAGGGATTTACACTATCCCGGAAGTCTCCATGGTGGGGGAGACCGAGGAGACGTTATCGGCGTCCGGCCAGGAATACGAAGTCGGCATCGCGCGCTACTTTGAGTTGGCTCGCGGGCAGATTATCAATGACCATGACGGACTGCTCAAGCTGATTTTTGACCCGGGCTCGCGGAGACTTCTCGGGGTCCACATAGTGGGGGAAAGGGCGACCGAGTTGATACATATCGGCCAGGCCGTCATGACCCATGGCGGCACCCTGCATTACTTTGTGGACACGGTGTTTAACTACCCTACTCTGACCGAGGCCTACAAGGTGGCCGCCCTGGATGGGTTTGCTCGAATGCGTAGCCGGCGTTAGGGGGATGTGGTTCCGTCGATCTGATCCCTTAGACGCTGCAAGCGCTCGGGGATATGGTAGCGGGCCGCCTCGGTGGTATCCATGCTGACAAAGATTTCGTAGTAATAGATTGCGCCGGCCGGGTTGTTCTTCTCCTCCTCAACGAAACCCTTTATCAAGTAAGAGTACGAAATGGTGGAATCCGCATCAAGCAGCCTCTGGGCGAGACTGTCCGCCGCCGACATCGAACCCGCCAGGTACAGCGCGATCATTTTGTCCGTAAGGACATCAACGTCATCCGGATACAGCGCCAGCACGCGGTCCACGGCTCGTAAGGCCCGGTCGTAGTCCCGGGTGTTCCTGTAAAACGCATAGAGGTTCACTAGATGCTGCTTCTGGTAGGGCTCGAGGGCAAGACACTCGTCGATGAGGCTTTTGGCTTTACCGGCCAGGCCCTGTTGCAGTTGAAGCTCAGCCAGAGACGCTTTGGGCTCCGTCCAATAAGGATACCGGATCGTCAGGCGGTAGAGTTCCCTCATGGCCTCGTCCCTGTCGCCGGTGCGGGTCAGTTGCTTAACACCGCTGAAAAGGAGATACTCAGGAGACTTTACGGGCAGTTTCCATTCCCAGGCGTTTGCCTTGTCGAAGTCTTTCTTATGGAAAAAGGCATCGCGAAAGGCCAGGCAGCCCTGGCGGTAAAAAGTGTTATCCTGCTCGAGATAGTCAGTGACGTATTCCTCGGCCCGGTCAATTTTCGTGTAGACCGGAAGATAACTCAAAGGCAGCATCAACGACACCACCGCCGTCAGCGCCAGAAGCTTCCCAGAGCCGCCCTCCTTCAAATCAAGACGGGATATCAACACGCCCAGCAGGATCGCCAGAGGTGTCAGGAAAGCTACCAACCGTGGGAAATCGAAGACAACCGAATGGAGTGGATCAAGGATAAACACCAGCGTCACGCCCGCCAGCGACATAAGCAAGGCCGTCACCACGGGACCCGAGGTACGGCCCTGTCGGCCGCCGGTTGCCAGCAGGTACAACGAAAGGATTACCGACGGCGCGGCCAGAAAAAGTATCTGAACTACATCCCCGATGTGCTTCAGTGAAAAAACGTGATAGGCGCTGTGCGGGTTCTTACCGGTGAGAAACAGCAGGTATCTCGAATACTCGAAATCCGCGCCGGCCCGCAGATAAGCGCCTGCCACCAAAGCCAGCCAGCCCAGCAGAGCCAGCGCCACCGGAAGAATATGCCCGCGTTTCTTTCTGTAAAATGTGAGGTAGATTGCCGCCGGCACCAGGTAAAGCAGGGTATGCTGAATAATACCGCCTATAAGCACCAGAACCCATATCCCGGCCAGGCGACGTCCGCTGAATCTTTTTGTGATTCTGACAGCGAGAAAAGCAAACCAGATGGTGACGGTAATCACCACCGGCTCCATACCTACAAAGCCGAAATAGAGCAGCGTCTGCGGCCCACAAAAAAGCACCAAAAACAAAGGAAGGCGCACCTTCTTGTCGTCAGGGGACAGCAACTGTGCCAGCTTGAAGGCGCTGAGGATGGATAGAAACGTGCATGCAAAGCTGAACAGTTTCCAGCCGTAAACACCGGCGGCATTGCTGCTCATGTCAAACACGCTGAAGAACTTGTAAAGCAGGGTGAGAAGCACAATTCCGCCGATTTCATGCCAGCGATAGACGATGTGGTCAACCTGAGCGATCTGCGCCACCCGCAGGTTGCCGCCTCCATACACGAACGAATCGAACTGGAAGAGCAAGGCCAGCACCAGCAGGATGCCGGCAGTCGCAAACAGTGCTGTTCGAGAATCAGGCAGGGCCGGCACTCTGTCGGCCAGAGCCGATGCGAGACGCTCCAGGGCCACCAGGATGACCAGCCATATGATTACATATGCCAGGCTGAGAAAACGCCAGTGAATGAAGGACCAGTGCTGCTCGAATAACTGCCCGCCGACAAGATGACCGACGATAAAGAGAAGGGTCATGCCTCGCAGAACGTGCGGGCCGAGACGCAACTGGCAGTTACTGGTGTCCATGGGCTGCTAAAATTCCTGCCGGCCTTCCAGAGCGCGGGTCAGGGTCGCCGAATCGGCGAATTCCAGGTCCGAGCCCACCGGAAGACCACGGGCAATCCGAGTGACCCGGACTCCCATCGGTTTAAGCAACTTTGAAAGATATATCGCTGTCGCCTCGCCTTCAACGTTGGGATTGGTGGCGATAATCACTTCCTCGACACCCTTATCCAGGCGCGTTAACAACTCCTTTATTTTCAGATCATCCGGGCCGATGCCGTCCAGCGGGGACAATCGCCCTCCAAGAATGTGATAGAGCCCGATGAAGCCTTCCACTTTCTCCATTGCGGCCGCGTCCGATGTTTCTTCAACCACGCAGATAATGTCTATCCGGCGTTTCGGATCACTACAGATATGACATGGGTTTGTCTCCGAGATGTTGTTGCATACGGAGCAGAATCCGACCCTGTCCTTTACCTCTCGAATCGTATCCGCCAATTCGTAGGCTTCTTCCGTGGACAACTTCATGATATGGAAAGCAAGCCGCGTGGCTGATTTGCGGCCGATACCAGGCAGGCGAGCCAGCCGGTTGACCAGTTTCTCAACCGATAGAGCCGATTTGAACATCATTGCCTTTCGCTTTAGAAGGGTAGATTCAAGCCGGGGATGTTCATACCGCCAGTAAGCGCCGACATTTGCTCCTGTTGGATTTCTTGTACTTTCTGGCGGGATTGATTGACGGCGGCTACTATTAGATCCTGAAGCATCTCGACGTCGTCCTTGTCGACTACTTCGGGATCGATGGTCACTGAGACGATCTCCTGCTTTCCGTTCGAGACGACCTTGACCATGCCTCCACCGGCCGTTCCCTCAACCTCAATCTTCTCGAGTTCAGCCTGCATTTGCTGCATTTTCTCCTGCATTTGCTGGACCTGCTTCATCATATCTCCAAGACCACCTTTAGCCATGTTTTGCTCCCTTGTTAAAATTGCGGTCACTTCGCTTTTCGTATTCCGATGACCTCGCCATTGACTCTCTCGATCAGCTTTTTAAGCCTGGGTGAACTTTCCACCAGCTTGTCTACATCCTCTTTTGAGAGAGAATTGTTGCCGAATGAGTTTGACAGCCGGGTCTTCTCGGGGTCAACCTCGAACTTTATACTTAGATTGGACCTGTAGTGTTCTCTCAGCGCGCCCAGTATCAGGCTTAGATTGTCAGCCTTTTCGACAACCTGTTTGTTCGTGGACCCGGCGGCCGGAAAGACCAGCCGTACAGTGTTGTCTTTCACCTGCCGAATCTCACCCATGCTCATAAGCGAAGCGAGCATCGAGCTGCGTTGTCGCAAAAGGCTCAGAAAGTTGTCCCATCCGGACTCAATGACCGGCAGGTTGACCGGCCTGGAACTCATTTCTCGGGAAAGGCCCTCGACAGAGAGGCCCGTATGCTCCGAGGTGACGCCGGGAGTCGAACCCGGTTTCGTGTCCCTCGAGGCGGAGGTCAGGACGATTCGGTCATCCTTTTTTTTTTCGGTTGTCCCGAACAAATCGTTGGGTTGGGCCGGCTGATTACGTTTGAGATGTTCCAGAATGTCCTCGAACCGGACGGTGGCTTCCATTTCCGCCATCTTTACGCCGCTCATCTCGAGCAGCAGCCGCTCATCCAGGCCGTTTCTCAGGTCCCGGTTAACATCAGCGCCGATCTTCATCAGACGGATGATGTCACCGACCGAGAAGTACTGGGCCTGCTCGCGGTAGAGGTTCCGCTCGTCGGTGCTGAACTCGGACAGGTCGGCCGCTTCTCTATTGGCGGCCACTACCAGCAGTGTCCGGAAGTGTTCCAGAAGTTCTGTTATAAAGTCGTGAGTATCGACTCCCGCCTTGAAGATGCGGTCCGTGATACTCAGGACGGATTTGCTGTCTCGTGATGCTACGGCGGCGGTAAAATCGAACAGCATCTGTTTGTCGACCAGCCCCAGGGCGGCGACGACGTCTTTTTCGGTCATCTTTTGTCCGGCATAGGCGGCGATCTGGTCCATCAGCGACAGCGAATCCCTGACCGATCCGTCGGCTTTACGCGCAATCAGTTTGACGGCGGCATCATCGATTTTGATATTCTCTTTTCTCGCGATGTTCTTCAGATGATTGACCAGGTCACCCAGACCAACCCGTTTGAAGTCAAAGCGCTGGGTTCTGGACAGGATGGTGTCAGGTACTCTGATAGGTTCCGTCGTGGCCAGGATGAAAATAACGTGCGGGGGTGGCTCCTCCAGCGTCTTCAACAGGGCATCAAACGCCGGTCCGGAAAGACGGTGCACCTCATCGATAACATATATTCTTTTCTTACCGCCGGTTGGCAGGTAACGGACGTTTTCCCTCAAGGCCCGCACGTCATCGACACCGGTATTTGAGGCGGCGTCGATCTCGAGAACGTCGAGTGATGTGCCAACCGTGATCTCGCGACAAACCGCGCACTCACCGCACGGTTTGGGCGTCGGTCCGTTAAGGCAGTTCAAGGCCTTCGCCAGCACGCGGGCGGTCGTCGTCTTGCCGGTACCGCGCGGGCCGCAGAACAGATAACCAGAACCGACCCGGTCGTTCTTCACCGCGTTTTGCAGGGTCTTGGTTACATGCTCTTGCGCCACAATGTCTTCAAACGTCATGGGGCGGTATTTTCGGGCAAAAACCAGATAGCTCATAGGTTGCCAATATAGCAAAAAGAGCCGCCGTTAGGAATCATATTTTATCAATAATCCTGCCGATAACCGTATTTGGATAAAACATCTGGACAGCAAAACCCGTTTCTCATGTAGCAGCTCCCCGGAGCTATGCCCCCGCCCGCCTGTTGGAAAGAAGCTACTCCCCGGTTGAATTGAAATTGACCGTTCGGCCGCGAAATACGTTATATTGGTAGAGACCACCGTCTAGAGAAAGGCTTGTATGGATTTCGCTCAAAGAAAGCATTTGAGGAGTTTCTTGATTTTGTTTGCTGCCCTGTTGATGATTGCCGGTCCCTCATATGGCGCCGACAAACAAGTTCGGCAGGGCGGCGTAGGACTTAAGGCAGGTTTTTTGCACCAGGCGAAATTTACGGTTAACAAGACCGAATATGAATCCAAGATGGGATTGAGTGTCGGCTTGTTTTTCGATGTTCCCGCGTACTCGCTCACCATGCTGAGTGTTGCGGCTGATTTCCGCGACATTCAGATTCTGGATCACCGCCAGTGGATGCTTGACCTCAGTGTTGGTCTGAAGCCGACCATTTATAATGAGAGATCGCAATTGGCGGTGAAGCCGGGAGTGGCAGTGGGCTTCGGGTATCTGGCCGATATCGGATGGCTGGGCAGCACAACATACCTGACCCTGAAGGCTTCCACCGAGGTGCTGTTTCTGGTCAGCAGGAAATATGCGTATGTAGCGGAGTTTGTGGTTTTCAGCGCGCCGTCCGGCGGCAATAGCCAATATGAAATATCAACCAGCCCGACCGTATCAGTCAGGGTTGGTGTAATGTATTAGGAGAAACAAGGATGAAAAAAGCGCTTCTCGTCCTGTTGGTAGTGTTTGCGGTACCACCGCAGGTTCTGTCACGGTCACTATCCTATGGTATCAAAGGGGGTCTGGCTCTGTCGAACCAGAGCTTTGATTACACCGAAATAGGTGATCCCGATTTCGACAGCTACATGGGCTTCGAGGTCGGCCTTTTTGCCGAACTTCCCCTGATTTCAAAGGCCTCAGCGACGGCGGGACTCAGCTATACCCAGCGTGGTTTGAAGGTCAAGTCCCTGGCGACCGCCTACGCCGGACGCCCCGTTACGGTTGAAAGCAGAAGCCACCTGGATTACCTATCGCTGTGGGCGGCGTTGAAAGTGCATCTTGTGATCGGTTCCGGCCGCACCTACCTGCTGGCCGGTCCTCGTCTGGACATGAAAGTCGGGTCGAAGGGCGCGTTCAGTGATCTTTACGATGAATTTTCAAGCTCGGTCTTCGGTGGGACCGTCGGCTTGGGACAGGAGTACTCGGTTCGCGTATTGACGCTGCTTCTGGAGGTGACTTACAGCATGGATTTCTCTGACGCCTACGCCTCCCCGGAACTGACGGTCAAAAACCGCTCGTTCGGCTTCCTGGCCGGGGTGAGATTCTAAGTCCCTGGCGGCTCCGATGTTTGATAGTCCGGACTCGCCAAAAAAGCGCTTGGCCGACGGCTCGGTTTTTGTTATGCTATTATCCTGTCAGAGTTGTTAATCTGACCGATAAAAGCTATAAGGCACGAGTGTCCGGGGCAGTAGCTCAGTTGGGAGAGCGCCACGTTCGCAACGTGGAGGTCGTGGGTTCGATCCCCATCTGCTCCA
>CBFCYQ010000115.1:0-9031 GCA_965602205.1 uncultured bacterium
ACATAAACCAGAGAACATGGGACGTATATGTCCACGGACGACGACCCGGCAGCCGGCGCGATTCACAGCCGGACTTGATGGATATCCGCGACCACTACACAGGACAATGCAGGTATTGGTTAAAACGAGTAGGTCAGATTTGACGAGAGCAGGAAAAGCGCGGCATTTTCTGTCCTGTTTTCGTGCCATTCCCACTCGGCCGAAAACAAGGCGCTCAGGGACAGCCCTTGCCAAATTCTAAGGTCCCCAATCAGGTTGAGGCGCTCAAATGTAAAGCTGGATTGAAGGTCGTTCTCATGTTTCAGATCCCGGTAACCAAGGACATTATCGACCGAGCCGAAGAGGCGGCCAGCACTTATCAGGTCAATTTCGACTCTGGCTCCGCTCTCCCAGTAATCTGCTCCCTCCGCGAAATCCTTTTCGATTTCATACAAATACTCAAAATCCGGCCCAAGGCCGATACTGACGACCCCCCTTTCATAGCCGCTGAGGAAGGCTAAGCCGACGCGCCCGTAATTCTGGTTGATCGGGTCATTGGGGCTGTAGAAAGTCAAATCGAGCTCCGCATCCTGTCGAACGAAGAAATCACGGCCCAGGTGGAGCTTGTTGCGACCGGAGAATGCCAAGCGGTAATGGTCGTCCCGATAGAGTTCCCGGTTATAGTCTTTTCTCTCGAATCTTGATGACAGGTCCAGTTCGGCGGGCCCCCAGAAGCCAAAAAAGGCGGCTTCAGCACCCGCCAGAAGATAATCGAGCGCCGTGGAATCCGGGACCCTGCGAGCCATGGCAAACAGATTGAAGTCCGCGAAAGAGAAATCTTCAAACGCGGCCGTCAGGCCGACCTTGCCGCCCAGCCGGTAATGGTCATATGAAAAACCCGTGGCCGAATCGAAATCAACGGCCTCACCGGTAAGCTGTATTCTGGTCGTGAGAAGTCCCGTGATCGGTACCGAAAGGCCGGATTTGAGATAACCGTAAAGATAACTCTCGCCGAGGTCGTCGGAGTCGTGGTAGCGGTTTTTCCAGTCCAGTTCGCTATGAAGGTCCAGCCGAGCGGCTCCCGCCAGTGTCTGGTAGTCGTTCAGCAATCTTATGTGAATGAAATCGGCCGTTTGTTCATAGCTGGGTCTGAGTTCCAAACGGCGGTCGGAAAATGGGGACCAGGTCAGTTGAACGCGGCCTTTGATATCGTCAAGGTAGTCTGTCTTCAGAGCAAAATCGAGCGAGTCCGTTCCACTACGCGAGATCGAGTCGAGGAAAAACTCCTGAGAAATAAAATCGTAGCCGATTCCTGCTTTCAGATCGAGAGTACCGGCTTCAATCGTATTAAAACAACTGCCTGCCAGCAGCGGAACCAGGACCGCGACACGGATGCTAGTAAGGCGCAATCATTACCTCAAGTTTCCATCTATCTAGTGGCGACCGCCTCCCAGGAGCCGTTTCAATTGATTGAGTGAGAGTTGCGCGGCTTTCAGGGCTGCCGCCGCCTTGTTGGCCTCGCGGCCTTCGATATGGCCGGCCGCTTTTCTTAGCTGCTCATAGGCCTGTTCAAGGAGTCTTTGAGCATGGCTGTTGCGGTTACCCAGCCTCTCTCTCAGCCCGTCGGCCTGGCCCTTAAGACGCTGATACCTGCTCTCCAGGTCGTCAAACGAGGCGCACTCTTTTTTCGCTTCAAGGGCGAGTTTGCGTGCTCTTTCCAGCGCCTTGCGAGCCGCCTGGTGATTTTCTTTTGCAGCCACGTCTTTCGCCGTTTCATAGCTTTTCTCGGCTTCCTGGAACAATCGGCGGGCCGGATCAGAGTTACATTCGGCCATGCTGATCCGGGCACTCTCTATGAGTTCGCCAACTCTTTCAAGCTGACGGTCGACATTCTCGGCCTGTCGCCGATGGCGGTTGGCTGCCTGCCATATTTTCCGAAGGGCACGCTCTACCTGGTTGGCAAGCTTGAGAGCCGGACGATACTGGCCGTTACGGTAGAACTCCCAGGCATTATCGAGGTTATTACGAGCGGCATCATACACGCCCTGGAAATTGCGCTGGGGGTCTTCCCGAAGAGTCTCCGAAAGGCGATCGACCATATCATCAACTTTTTCCAGCCTGCGCAGAACCAGGTCAGTGTTTTGTTCGGTCACCCGACCGTAGGACATAGCGTTCTGAGCCTGCTCCCTGGCCTGCCTGGTCAACAGCAGGGCAGCCTTGTAGCCCTCGGTTGTTCCCTTCCTGAAATTCTCCCAGGCCAGATTTTGGAGCTGTCGGGCTCTCTCCAGGGAGATTTTGGAGGCCGGTGACTGGGAAACTCTGACCGCCTCCCGGGCACGTTCGATAATCTGGTCGGTGCGCTCGAGTTCCATCCGCAACTTGCTGATCTGCGAACCAAACTGCCCGGTCTGGGCCGGCACGCTTGTTCCTACAAGGCTCAGAAGGCAAATAAGAAGCAAATATGTCAATATCGGTTTTCTCATAACACAACTCCTTGGTTTCGTCCACCGGAGATTAAAACAAACCCCGTGCCAGTGCTTCGATTACTCCCTAAGGCTTTGTCAAACAGACTATTAAGAAACGGGGACAGGGCAGCCACGGCAGCCGGCCTGTACCCTCCGGTACATCCAAGTGAACCTTTTGGCTCGTTATGGTTTTATGCCATGAACTTTCATTCTGCTGTAGAGGCGGCGTCGCGATATTTTGAGCAATCTGGCCGCCTCGGTTTTGTTGCCTCCTGTTTTCTCCAGGGCCTCAACAATCATGGTTTTTTCCGTCGCCTCCAGGCCGTGATCCGACGCACTATCGGACGACTGCTGGGCCAACAGAGGGGCGTTATCTACTTCGAGAGAGAAGTCCTCGGGCGTAAGCGGCTCGCCATTGGCCAGGATAACCGCCCTCTCCAGCACGTTTTTCAGTTCGCGGATATTCCCCGGCCAGTCGTAGGCCAGCAACAGGTCGGAGACTTCCCGCGACAGGTTCGGGTGCGGGCAGCCTTTCAGAAAATGCGCCGCTATCTCCAACAGGTCTTCTTTGCGTTCGGCCAGCGTCGGCATCTCGATGGGGAAGACGCTGATTCTGAAGTACAGGTCCTCCCTGAAGCCGCCGGTCGCAACTTCCTCTTTAAGATTTCGATTGGTGGCCACCACAACCCTGACGTCGACATCTATCAGATCGAGCCCTCCGACCCGGACCAGTTTACGCTCCTCGATAACTCTGAGAAGCTTCGACTGCATCGACGCCGACATTTCACCGATCTCATCCAGAAAGAGGGTCCCCTTGTCGGCCAGTTCAAACCGTCCCCGTTTCCGTGAAACGGCTCCGGTAAAAGCACCTCTCTCATGCCCAAACAACTCCGATTCCAGGAGTGTCTCGGTAAGGGCGGCGCAATTGATGGCGATAAACGGGTGATCCCGTCGCGGCGACAACTCATGAATCATTCTGGCCGCGACCTCCTTGCCCGTCCCCGATCGACCGGTAATCAGCACCGTCGAATCAGTTGCAGCCACCCTGCCAATCATCTCCCGGACCTTTCTGAAGGCCGGTGCGGAGCCGATGAAGTTATCCCTGGCCGCCGCCGCAGCCGTCTGTCGGTAAAAGCCCGACAGGGACTTCAGTTTCTGGCTGGAGATCAGCTTGGTGACCGTCAGCTCCATCTCTTCCAGTGCGAACGGTTTGACCAGATAATCCGCCGCGCCTTTTTTCATGGCCGCTACGGCTGTCTCGACGGTACCGTAGGCGGTCATCATTATGACCTCTGTCCCCTCCTTTTCCAGCGCTTTCTCCAGAACGGCCATCCCCGAAATTTCGGGCATGGACAGGTCGGTGATGACGATGTCGAACGAGTGCTTGTCGATGAGCTCGAGAGCTTCAGACGGGCTGGTAGTGGTGGTCACCTGGTGCCCGCTGTCTTCGAGATGCCCGCACAAAAGCGAGGTCATCTTAGGTTCGTCGTCTACTACGAGTATATTGGCCATAATTAATTGCTCGGCGATCCTGGTAAATTGATGACTATTTCGGTTTTTTCGTTCCGGGTCGAGTTGATGGAAATCTCACCACCCATCTCGGTGACGATTTTCCTGCTCAGGTACAAACCCAGCCCGGAGCCGGCCTTCTTACTGGTGTAGAAGGGGTCGAAGACTCTCTTGAGTTCTCTTTTGGACAGACCCGGCCCGTAATCAACAACCTTGATGGCCAGCCCAGGACCCCGCCTGGCGGCAGCACTCAACCCCAGTTTAAGCGGTTTGCCGGCGTCACGACAGGCCTCGGCGCCGTTTATCAGCAGGTTCAAGAGCACCTGCCTTAAGGCGTGCGGGTACGACGTCACCACTATCTCCGGCGGAGTTGGCGCGTGGTCCCATGCAAGATCGCTGTTTGCATATTTATCTGCGAAGTGTTTTTTGACGTTGTCCAGAAAATCCGCCAGCGTAATCAATTCGGGACTCTCCGAACCGATCAGAGTTGTTCGCGGTGCTGCAAAATCAAGGTAACCGGTGACGAGCCGGTTGAGCCGGTCGACTTCCTCCACGATGAAGCCACTCTCCTGGCTCTTCTGTCTTTTTTCAAGTCGTTCCGCCGAGGCCCGAATTATCTGAAGCGGGTTTTTTACCTCATGGGAAACGACGGCGACCATGCGCCCGAGGTAGGCATGAGTCTGACTGAGAAAGAGTTCTTGCTCGGCCCGGTTTATCCTGCGCTGGGCCCAGAGCAAGAGCAAGGTCACGACAACTCCCACGGCCAGCGAAAGCCCGGTGGAATAGTACAAATTGCGTCTTAAATCGGCCAGGGCGTCGAAGTAATCGACATTGGCTTCGACTCCGAGAACGGCCTGGGGATAGCCGGTGCTGTCAAGCAGCGGCACAAAAGCCGACTTCAGGTAGATATCACCGGTCCGGTATGAAGGCGTGGCGACCGGCTCGTCGTCCAACCCCAGGAACGCTGAGTCTATATATGAAGCATTGAGCGCGGCCATGAAATAGATGCTATCAGGTTCGAGCGACGTCGTTGCCAGGTAGTGATAATTCCCGTCGACGATGAATACCTCAGAGAGTGAATCCGAAAGACGGATATCCTCCAGAATGCTGATGACGCCGGAATAGGCTTCGATATCACCCTCGCTTAACGAGGTCACCGGTTCGGGCAGTAAGGCCACAGCCCCGGTGGCGGCGATGGCTGCCAGTCGTCGGCTCAGTTGCTGGTCAAGTAGCCGTTCGGTGCGGTCATAGAACAGCCACCACGCCAGATTGACCAGTATGATCAGGCCGACTGTAAGTAACAACAGCACCATTGTGCGACGGCGGGTGAACATGGAGGTATTATCGATGAGACGTAGCCCTCAGTCAACCAGAACAAATCGGCGTTGAACGGCGCTGCCGCCGAGGTCGGGCCGAAAGCGACGGCCGGACCCTGTATGTGAGAGGCGGCCCTGTTTCGGGGAACCCCGGTCGGTATCAATTGTTCCTTGACAGGGTAGCCAAATGGAGTATACTACCTGCCTGTTTGCGAAAACTGACCCCATCGTCTAGTGGCCCAGGACGACGCCCTTTCACGGCGTAAACACGGGTTCGACTCCCGTTGGGGTCACTTTTTTTATACCCGCCTTCGTATGCTCGGCTGTCCCGAAGGCTCGCGCCAAAGCGTCAAAATCCTTGAAAAACGGACACGCATGGCTTATCCATACTCTCATGAGTCCACTCGCCCGGCTGACCCAGACCAAACTCTTCGCGGAGCTTGACCGTGAAGAAGCGGCGGCTCTGGACGCCATCGCCGCTTTGAAGCAAATCTCCAAAGGAACGGTTCTTTTTCTCGAGGGAGACCCGGCCATTGGCTTCTACGTTTTGCTGTCGGGGTCCGTTCGGATATACAAATCCGCGCCTGACGGCAAGGAGTATACCCTGCACCGGATTCGTCCGGGTCACATGTTTGCCGAGGCGGCCATCTTTCGCGGCACCGGCTACCCGGCAAGCTGTATGGCCCTGGAGGACTCCGAGGCGGCCTTCATGCCCAAAAATGAGTTCCTGGCACTGTTGAGGAAATATCCTCAGATCGCCTTGAAAATGATCGGCGGCCTGGCGACCTGGCTCCGCGAATTTACGGTCAAGGTCGAAGAGCTGTCACTCAAGGAGGTTCCGGCCCGGCTGGCCGGTTACCTGTTGGGTCGACTGGAGGAAGCCGGGACGGACAGCTTCACCCTCGACAGCAGCAAGACGGAGCTGGCCTTGCGCATGGGCACCGTTCTGGAGACTCTTTCCCGCAGCCTGGGAAAGATGAAATCGGCGGGCATCATCGAGGTGGAAGGCAGACGGGTTACCGTTTTGGACACGAATCGCCTCAAAGCCGTCTCCAAAGGCAAAAAAATCTGAGATTCTTGACCTAAGTCAAGGATATCATGGACCGATTGTCGATATCTTCTCGAAACGTTAACAACGCCGTTTCGAGAAAAGGAGAAGACAATGCCGGTTCGAAATATAATCCGTATCGACGAAGAGAAGTGTGACGGTTGCGGGGACTGCATAACGGCCTGCGCCGAAGGGGCCCTCCGCCTGGTTAACGGCAAGGCCAAACTCGTCAGCGACACATACTGTGACGGACTGGGGGTCTGTATAGGCAACTGCCCCCGGGGGGCTATCACTATCGAGCAGCGTGAGGCGCCCGCCTACGACGAGGCTGCCGTTGAGAAACACCTGGCTGCAGAGCAAAAGTCGCCTTCGGCCCCGGCCACGATTCCCCACGCCTGCCCGGGATCGGCGGCGCGTAGCTTCAAACGTCCTGACTGTACTAACAGGACAGATGTGCAACAGACCGCCGAGTCGCAGCTTGGGCAATGGCCGGTTCAATTGATGCTGGTGCCGCCCCAAGCGCCGTATTTGCAGGGCGCCGACTTGCTGGTGTGCGCCGACTGCGTGCCGTTCGCGGTGCCGGACTTCCATGACCGCTACCTGGCCGGGCGGGCGGTTTTAGTCGGCTGTCCCAAACTGGACGACCTGAATTTCTACTGTCAGAAGCTGACACAGATCTTCGCCGAGGCCCGGCCGTCCCGGATAACGGTCCTTAAGATGGAGGTCCCCTGCTGTGGCGGCCTGGCCCAGGCGGCCATCTCCGCCAGAGATGAAGCGGCCCCCGCCATTCCCCTGGAGATTCATACTATCGGCATCCAGGCGGGCATTTCCGTCCAGACGGTACCGGCCACGACGACGGAGACCGGACGCAAGGCGGACCTGCGGAGAGCCTGAAATGCCGACTGAGAAAACAGCGGCCGTAAAACCCCGTGCCGTTTCTGAAAGCAGGCGCTCCGGGCCGAACACCGACAAGCCCGTGCAGAAAACACGGCTTGCCGTGCAGATTGCTTTCGCCGTACTGTGCATCTGGATAGGCCTGGAGTTTCACTTCTTTGTCCGCTATCTCGAGTCGGCCGGACAGGCGGCGGCGGTTGCGCGCCCGCCGGGAGTCGAAGGTTTCCTGCCTATCAGTTCCCTGATGAGCCTTTACTATTTCATCCTGACCGGTTCTGTCCATCCCTATCATCCGGCCGGTCTGTTTATCCTGTCCGCAGTCATTCTCATGTCGCTGGTGTTCGGGAAAGCATTCTGTTCGTGGTTATGCCCGGTGGGCCTGCTCTCGGAGATGCTGGGCGATATCGGTGAAAAGCTGTTTGGCCGCAGGTTGCCCCTGCCCCGCTGGCTCGATTATCCCCTGCGCAGCCTGAAGTACCTTCTTTTGGCCTTTTTTGTCTATTCCATTTTCTTTCTCATGAACGAATTCGCCCTCAGGGCCTTTCTGGACAGCCCCTATAACCTCGTCTCCGACGTGAAAATGTATTATTTCTTTGCCGACATTTCGCGTCCGGCCCTGATAATCATCGGCGTCTTGTTCTTGCTGTCGATGTTCATTCGCAATTTCTGGTGCCGGTTTTTGTGTCCCTACGGAGCGCTCTTGGGAATCTGCTCCCTGCTCAGCCCCCAGAAGATAAAACGCAATCCTGTCAGTTGTATAGACTGCGGCAAATGCGCCGCGGCCTGTCCCTCAAGCATCAACGTCGACAAAGTAAAAACGGTATACTCCGATGAATGCACCACCTGTCTTAACTGTGTCGATGTTTGCCCTGTGGCCGTGACCCTTGAGTTGCGCTCGTCATTTTCAAAACGCCGTGTCAATAAACGCTGGGTCGCTGCCGGCGTGGTGGGCTTGTTCCTGGCTATTACGGGCTTTGCCATGTTGTCCGGCAACTGGCAGAATAACGTGCCGCCAGAGGTATACATGCGCCACCAGAACGCCCTGCACGCTTACGGCCACCCTACCAGTACAAAGGAGATCTCAGCCCTGAAAGCACAGGCTGAAAAGAAAGACTCTCCGACCAAAACGCCAGAGCGCGATCCATCCGAGAATTAGGCCGCCCGGCGGTCTGCCGTTCAAAAACATCAAAACTCCGGGCGACATTGGCTCGCCGATTTAGTATATTGACCGGGACTGAAAAGGCGGAGCCAAAGGGACAGCACATGGGTGTACATAAGCTTGACCGGATTTTTAACCCCCACCGAATCGCAGTAATCGGCGTTACCATAAATCCCAACAGCGTCGGCGGCAAAGTTCTTAGCAATCTGGTCGGCGGCGGGTTCCGCGGCGTCGTCTATCCTGTCAATCCCGATAGCGAAGCCGTGCTGGGCATCCCGTGTTATCCCGATGTCAAGAGCCTGCCAAAAACGCCTGACCTGGCCGTGATTTGCTCTCCGGCGGCAGAGGTGCCGAGCCTCGTACGCCAGTGCGGCGAAGCCGGTATTCTCGGCTTGATTATCATGTCGGCGGGATTCAGGGAAACCGGAGCGGTGGGGGCAAAACTGGAAAAGCAGATAAAAAAAGAGGCGGCCGCCTTCGACGGTATGCGGATAATCGGGCCCAACTGTCTGGGCATTATAGTGCCGGGCCTGCGCCTGAACGTCAGTTTCGCATCCGGCATGCCCAGGGCCGGACACGTCGCTTTCATCTCGCAATCCGGGGCGCTGTGCACGTCGGTCCTGGACTGGGCTATCGAAGGCAAGATCGGCTTTTCGCATTT
>CBFCYQ010000116.1:0-9008 GCA_965602205.1 uncultured bacterium
CGGGAAGACGGAAGCCGGATGAAACTGCTGACCATTACATACAAAAGATGCTACCGCGTTAACGGCAAGTACTATACCACCGGCGGCTCGCCCAAAGAGTTCAACGCCCTGCCGGAACGGCTGGAATTTTACCTGCTGGCCGAATTTCTCGAGCGCAACCAGGTGGCGGCCGCCTGGACCCAGATAGATCCCCGCGTCAGGTGTTTCTCGCTCGGCGAAATCGTCCAGTGGGCTACTTTCCCCCCGCCGGTAGCATCCATGATTCGCGCCGCCAGGCTGGCCCGAAAAATCGTTGCCGAACACGACATCGATATCGTCTTGATGAAGGGACCGTCCGAAGTAAGCATGGCTCCCCTGCTGGCACTCAGGAAATCCGGGATTCCCCTGGTCTACCATTACTCGCTTGATTGGGTCCAGGACGTTATCGTCTCCGGTCGGAAATCCCTGCTGCGAAAACTGTGCTATCCGTATTTTTTGTTTGCACGACTTTACCGCCAGGCGGTCGGCGCCTTCGTGTTCCCCCGGGCCGACGCCCTCGCCACGGTGGCTACGCCCTACGCGAAAAAACTTAACAGGTACAAACCGGGCAAGGTGTATCTTCTGCCCAGCACCTTTACGACTTCTGAAAACCAGATCGTCCGAGAACCGCCTCCAAAAGATGTCTCGCGCAACCATTTCCTCTTTGTGGGCAGGATTGACCGGAACAAAAATCTGCAACTTATCGTCCAGGCCCTGACCATTTTGAAGAAAGCCCGGCCCGATCGAAAGGTCGTCATCGATATCGTCGGCGAAGGCGACGAGTATATCAACGTCGTCAAACTGGCCGAGCAACTCGGCGTGGCCGATCGGCTCAACCACGTCGGCTATGTGAGGAACGATGACCTGCAGCCCTACTACGCCAACGCCTTCGCCCTCCTGCTGCCGTCCTTCTCGGAATTACTGCCAAAGGTGGTTATAGAATCCTTCACTGCCGGCACACCGGTGATCGCCTCGAAGGTGGGTGGTATCCCCGATATGCTTGAGGATGGTCACAACGGCTGCTTCATCGACCCCCACGATCCCCGGTCCCTGGCCGACAAGATGACGGTGTTGATGGATGATGTGCCGATATATCGTGCCATGCAAAACCACGCCGCCGATACCGCGCACAAATTCAGCCGGGAAAGTACTCTCGACAAATGGCTGACCACCTTTGAGAAAATCACGGCTGAGCATCGTCGCTGACAGGAGGTTGTCACCACCGATAGATCATATTCTGTGCCTTGTACTTCCACCGTCCAATCCGGCTGGACCCTGTTCGCTTTGTGCTCACTGTTCAAATCTTGTTAACTCCCTAACCTCATAGTATACAGCAACTACCGGCCGGTGGCACTATCACCTGTTGCCTGGCGGCGCACCCGGGCTGGCGCCCGACGACTCCGTCCGGCCGTTAACTGACTCCATTCAAACGACTTATCGTTTTGCCAGTATCGGCGCCCGGGGCATACCGTTTGCAGCTAAAACCCCGCAGCGCGTTTTTAAAATTGCTTTACGACGGCGGATTTAGTTAAATAGGCGCGAACTACGGAACCAAGGGCTGGTTTAAGTCTGTAAAGCTATACCATATCCTGGGAGAAAACGTGAAGATTCTAAAATACTTGCTGGTATTGATTATTATTCTGGCGGTCCTGGGCACGGGCGCCGTGACCTATAAGCTTTATAAGGGCAAGGCGTTCATATGGCTGCCCGATTATTTTCTCGACAGCCCGACCTTTACCGGAAGTGATGAATTGGTCGATATCATCTTTGTCGTCGTCGATCACTGGGAGCCCGGCGGCAAAATCGACATCGTCAATCGCTGGATGACCGACTACACCGCCATTGCCGACAAACACGTCGACGCCGACGGCGTCAAGTTGCAGCATACGTTCTACTACCCCCTGGAAGCGTTCCGCGGTTATGAAGTCGACAGCCTGGTAAAACTCTGCCGGTTGGGCTACGGCGATGTTGAAGTGCATCTCCATCATTTCGAGGACAGCTCACAATCGCTCCGCGACCAATTCCTGTCGGGAATCGATTCACTCCAGGCTCATGGCGCTCTGCTATCCCCCGACAGCCAGGTGCACTTTTCTTTTATTCACGGCAACTGGGCGCTGGACAATTCCGCTGAGGTCATACCCGGAGAGCCCAATCCGTGCGGCGTCAACGATGAGATATCCATCCTCCTGGAGCTGGGCTGCTACAGCGACTGCACCTTCCCGGCTATGGGGCATAGTTCTCAGCCCTCACTGGTTAACAAGATATACTATGCCACGGACGACCCCGACCAGCCCAAGTCACACGACCAGGGTGTCCGCAGTAAGGTCGGTATCAAGGTCGAACCGCAGGAATTGATGCTGATCGAGGGACCATACATGATTGACTGGTCCGACTGGCGGTTTAAGACCCATCCCACCTTCGATGACGGCAACCTTTATCGCGAGATACCGACCAGTCTGCACCGTTTCGAGGTCTGGCTGAAGGCCAACGTCCACGTGGAGGGAAGACCGGACTGGATATTCGTAAGGCCGTTCACTCATGGCGCTTATATCGACCGGGGCGGTGATGTCAATATCCTGGGAGAAAACCTCGATCGCATGCTCACGGACATGGAAAAACATTATAACGACGGCGAAAAATACCGATTACATTATATGACGACCAGAGAGGCCTATAACGTCATTAAAGCTGCGGAAGCGGGGCTGAAAGGAAACCCGAACGATTACCGCGATTATGTTCTGAAACCGTACCAATATCCCGTGCCGGAAGCCATGCCAAACGCAGCGGGTGTGAACTAGTATAACCCGTATGACTGCCGGCTGCAGCCTTTACACGACGGCCTGTCCACTGGTTTACTGATTAAGATAGAAGGCGAATAGGAGGTTTTGATGAAAAAACTGACATTACTACTGTTTCTTATAATGGCCGGACACGGTCTGGCGTCGGCCCAGTCCTGGCCGGACATGGCTTACCCCGACACCATCACGATCACGTCTCTTCCCTATACGTGCAACCAGGAAAACACCGTTTATATGCTGTCGGGCAACCTCTCCTCGAACGACGGCGGCATCAGAATCTACGACCGGGACTACATCAAGATCGCCGGCCGCGGTGATACCATCACCTTCGACGCCGATCATTCCGGCGGGGTTATCGGTATCGATATATCCGGCGGATCCGACCATATCGTTGTCGAAAGCCTGACCGTCAACCAGTCCCGAACTTCCAGCCCCGTCCTCTATGGCTCTTACGGCGGCAGCGATGCTACCGGGATATTCCTGGGACGGACCGAGTACGTTAAGCTGCTCCACTGCAACGTCCACCCGACCGGGCACAGTTCACGCGGCGTGGACGGTGAAGGCGGTGGCCGCGACAAGCAGGGCATCGAGGTTTACGGCGGCAATTACACCAATTTCTCCAACTCCTACAACGGCCGCATGAGCAACGAGGTGGCCGCCATCTGGATGGGTGAAACGGTGTGCAAATACAGCCCGGAAACATACCACAGTTATATTCACAATGTCACGGTCGACAGCTCCGCCCACGCCTGCATTCTCATCGGCGGTATTGCCATCGTGGAACATAACAAGGTCACCGTCGACGCTCACAACGAGCGCCCGGGTACCAGCTGGGCCAATGCCCATGCCATCGCCGATGCCGGGTTCGCCTGGCCGGGTTCGCGCTTCAACCATAACATCATCCGTAGCGGCACCAACCACTACGGCGGCCGCGGCATGTATTTCAACTTCGCCGCCGGCACTCCCGACAACGTCGTGGAGATGGCTTACAACGATATCAGAATGACCTGCGGCTACAGCGGCGACGGCGAGAACCCCGCCGCCAGAGGCGTCAGGATCCGCTGGGGATGCTTCAACCTGCGCATCCACCACAACTACATAGAACTGTCCGCGGACGATGATCCGGCCACACAGTACCGGTCTGAGGAAGCCCACGGTATCTGGTTCGGCGCCATCGGTGAAGAAAACTCCGACATCTCGTCCTTCAACGAAATATACAACAACACTGTCAAGGTAATGTGGTACGGCGCTGACAATACCGCCAAACGGGTGACACCGCTGGTTGTAGAGCAAATCCGCGACCCCGGCCAGCCCTTCGGCAACGGCAACATCAGTTACAACAATCACTTCATCAGCAACTTCCGGGCCATCCAGATGGGTGAGGTTAACGCCGGTTGCGACGAGTGGCTCTCCTACCGGGATACCATCGAATACGTCAGCCCGCATTACCGGGGCGGCTACGGCTTCCTCGGCGCCGTCGGGGTGGGTGCCGCTGCCTTCACCTGTACGAACAACTGGCTGGTGGACCCCGTCTTCATCAACACCGGCACCGACAGCGATGCCCTGACCAACCGCAGTGGCGGCGGCACGAAATCAATATATGTTCAGCGTACGCTGGAGGTCGCCGTTGAAGGAAACAACGGCCTGCCGGTTACCGGCGCCTCGGTTTGCGTCTGGCCCCGGCAGAGCGTGGCGGATTCATCCCGCGCTGACCGCGCTGTAGTCAATAAGCTCACCGGTACCGGCGGTCTGGTTATCGATACCCTGCCGTACGCTTTCAAACGGTGGGTCGGCCCGTCCCTGACCAATGACTCCGTCTACAACGACTACCGTATCTGCGTGTCCAGGAGTGCCGACACCAGCTGGTCCGCTTTCACGGTCAGCGATCCCAACACCGTCGGCGGCGAGTGGGGATTTATCAATGACACGCTGCCTCTGGCCAATACCGCCGGCGACGGCGAATGGGGCGCCATTGACATCAATATATGGGTCGGAAACGCTTCAGAGACTGAAGGCGGCGACCTCAGGTTTATCGTCAAGGCCGACCAGGCCGTCGGCCAGGACGTGACCTATAGCTACACCACCCAGAACGGTTCGGCCCAGGCTCCGGCTGACTTTACTGCCATGTCAGGAACCGCCACCATCAACGCCGGCCATAGCGCCGACACCATTCTTGTACCGACGGTTGATGACGCTTACTTCGAGGGCGCGGAGTCCATGAGCTTCTTCATCTCCAGTCCGTCGTCCGGGACGATCATAGGCAACACGGCGGTGGGAACCATAAACGACAACGACGACGCCGACAACATCCCGCCGGCGGCGCCGGAGCTTCACAACCCTACCCAGGGATCAGTCATAAGGAGCAACCCCCCCACCCTGTCGGTGCTTAATGGAAGCGATCCCAACAACGACGTACTGACATATGATTTCGAACTATACGATTCGGCCGGGGCATCTCTGGTAGCCTCGGCCGAGGGCCGTACCGAAGGCTCCTCATACACCACCTGGGACGTGCCGACTAACCTCGGCGACAACACCACCTATAGCTGGCGGGCGCGTTGCTTCGACGGTGACGTGCATTCCGCCTGGATGGGACTCGCCCGCTTCACCGTCAATGCGGGCAGCCTGGAAAACAATCCCCCGACCATGCCGGTCCACGCTTCCCCTCTTGATGACGACATCGTTGTCTCGACCCCGGTGGTGTTGAAAGTCGATAACTCGCTTGATTCCGACGGCGACGACATAACCTATGACTTTTACCTTTACGGCGACGCCGGCCTGACACAACTGGTCGAGAGCCAACTGGACCTGGCCGAAGCGCCGTACCAGACCAGCGTCGTTCTCAAGTTCGCCCCCTCAGACGGGGAAACGTACTGGTGGCGCGTGAGGGCCAATGACGGAATAACCACGACGCCTCTCACCGCGGCCACTTCCTTTCGGTTCAACAGCCTTTATACCGGCAATGAGGATGATATCCCGGAGGCCGTGCAGCCCTGGAACGGCGAGATTATCTATATTGCGCAGCCGGTGTTTGCGGCGAGCAATATTCCCCTGGCCGCTATGAACGATTACACCTTTCAACTGGCGGCCGACGCTAGTTTCGACGAAATGATCGAAGAATCCGGCCCCGTCGCCGAACAGGATGGTGGTATGACCCGCTGGCAGGTCTCCGAAGAGTTGGACATCGACCGCACCTACTACTGGCGCGTGCGGGCCAACAATGAAGCCTATAGCGCCGCCAGCTCTTTCTCGGTTGCTTTCAGAATCATCGCCTATCCTAACCCGGTGAGCTTCCTGCAGGGGGAAACCGTGACTTTCCTGCTCCCGGAAGAGCCTACCGACGTGCTCATCCAGACGGTATCCGGCGAAACCGTCCTTCTGAAGCGCGATTTATCGGGTGAGTGGGACTGGGATGGCCGCAATGCCTCTGGTAATCTCGTATCGGTGGGAGTGTATCCCTGGTTCGCCCGCGAAGGTGCGGCCAGCGGCAAAATAGTCGTCAAACCCTGAGCAGACAGCTCGTTTTCAGTAGACGCCGTCACACCCGGCGTTCGCCAATCTCGCCTTCAATCAACGCAATCAGCTTCTCCGCCGCATTCTTAACATCAAAACGTAAAGCCGCCTCGGCTCGAAAAGCCGCAAAAGGCGCCGCCAGGGCAGGATCGTTCACGGCAGAGGTCATTGCCCCCGCCAGAGCCGCGGTATCCCCGGCCCGAACCGTTATCGCCGGCGTCTCGGAAACAGCTTCCCGCAGACCCACGCAATCGGTCGCGATAATCGGCACCCCGCAGCACAACACTTCCGAAGTCAGCAGGGGGTAGGCCTCCCAGATCGAAGGCATCAAAACCGCGTTACATGCCTGCATGAGCGCTGCCACGTCCGGGTGAAAAGGCAGAAAACGGAAATATTCAGCCAGGTCGCCGCGCTCCACCTGACCTTTGTACCTGAGTTCGAAATCTCCCGACCCCACCGCCATGACGGCAAACCGCCGCGATAGTCCCCCTTTGGTTTTCAGAAGCTTGACCGCGTCAATGATGAAATTGAATCCCTTCTCCGGCATGAAGCGGCCGAAGTAACCGAAAATGAACGTCTCCTCATCCAGTCGAAGTTTCTCCCGGATCCCGGCCCGTACCTCGGGATAGTCCTTTACGAAGAGTGCCGGATCGATTCCGTTTGTGATGACCACCCACCGGGTTTTCCGGCCTTGCAGTCCAGGAAAGGACTGCCGGATATGATTCAAAATATCCTCGCCGACCCCGTGGATCACGCCGACGTGCCTGATAACCCGCTCGAATATAAAGCGCTTCAACCCGCCCAGCGCTCCCCGAAACCGCTTTTCCTCGAGCACTCCATGGATAGTCAGAATGTGCGGCTTGCGAAACAGACGGTTGACCAGCGATACATGAAACCCCGAAATAAAACCCTGGCTGTGAATAAGGTCGAACCTCTCGCGGAGCAGCATTCCCGCCGTCCGCAGGAAGAGCACGTTTCTGCCAAAAAGCGGCCGCGACCAGATAACCCTGACGCCTTCCGCTGCCATATCGGCCTCCAGCGTCCTGCTCTCGATCGAAGGATTGGCCAGCAGCGTGACTTCGAACCTGTCCTTTGGAAAATGCCGATAGTTGTATTTCAGGTAGGTCCGAATACCGCCCAGCGGCCACATGCACACTATGAGAATACGCTTCTTTGCCAATTGCCTCAACGGGGTTCCAATACCCTCTTTAGTTTTTAGTTATTCGAAGGTGAAAATAAACGCGGCCTCGCCGCCGGTAAACTAAAATATCCTGCCCGTATATCGCCGGGAATGGCATCCGGAATCTACGGGAGCCGGGCCAGAACTTCCCTGACCGCCTCGGCCATCGCTTCGTAGCCGGCCTCGTTCGGTTCGATCAGGTCAACCGACAACTCTTCTCGCAAGTAGCCGGCCTCGTCTGCCAGTACCGCGTTGAAATCGGCGCATCGCCACCGCCCCGCTTCGGCATTCGCCCGCACCCAGCCGTTGAAAAACGCGAGACTGCCCATAATCGCAGGCCGAGTCGACGACCCCTCCCTCCGCGGTGGAATCACCGTCCCTATAATTGGCTCAATGCCGTGGGCCCGGGCCATATCTGCCATGGAAACCACGTAATCCTGCATCTCCTTGACTGTCCACTGCGGCCGAAAATTATATGAACTTATCTCGACAACCACCGCCCGGTGAGCCAGTTCCACCACGTCCGGCATGAACCTCAAAAGATACCCCGACACCCTCTGGCTGTCGACCCCGCGATTGACCGCTTCCCAGTCACCGAAATACGCTTCGATGTCCCAGTTGGTCGTCACCTGCGTGCCCAAAAAGACTACTCTATCCGCAACCGGTTCGTCCGATTCGAGCAGGGCGTTCTCGGCGGCGTACACCGTGCGGCCCGAAAACTCATCGACCACCCGCGTGTACCGCTCCAGCCAGTAATTCAAGTATCGCCGGTACTGAACCGCCTTGTATGCCACGAAGACGATCGACAAGTTAAGCACCAGCGAGAGAATCAGGATTATCTTCCACGTCTTGCTCATTCCTCTCCTTGCCTTTAGCCGTCGGTGGCAGGTTAGGGTTGGGAAGTAAATTTGTCGAGATAAAAAGCAGCCAGGTTCAAAGGGCGGCGAAGAGCGCCGTCCCCAACCCGGAGTCCAACCTCTCCTCCCCCCCCTCTAACCCATTGACAACATCGCCCACACAGACTACCTTGCGCCGTTGACCGAACGCCTCGCCGACCTGTGATCAAAGGCTGTCAGGAGATACACAATGGCTGAGAAATTCTATGATCTGATACCCGGCCGAACCCTGGGACCGCATTACTACATCCTCGAGTTCCTCGGCAGCGGCTGGGAGGGCGAAGTCTACAAGGTCGAAGAACGCCTGACCGGGATTGTCCGTGCCGCCAAGCTGTTCTATTCTCGCAAACACGGCCGCGTTGCGCCCCTTCTGAAATACGCCCGTAAACTGCACAAGCTTCACTCCTGCCCCATTGTCATCCAGTACCATCACCGGGGTTACGCCCGCATCCGGGGCGAGCAGGTCGACTTCCTGGTGTCGGATTTCGCCGACGGCGAAATGCTGTCGACTTTCCTGGCCCGCCAGAAAGGCAAACGCCTTTCCTCTTTCGAAGCTCTGCACCTCCTGTATGCCCTTACTCTCGGCGTGGAACAAATCCATTT
>CBFCYQ010000117.1:0-9003 GCA_965602205.1 uncultured bacterium
CCGTACTTATCCGCCAGGTCGGTCATCACCTTGATAGCCTCCCGGGCGGTTTTGGCACGCTGCAAAGCCAGGTCGATAAGGTCCCAGTACCCCAGCATGCCGTCGGGGTTATGCAACTCCTCGCGGCCGTCGAACGTCGTCTCACCGATGGCCAGTTGGTGTTCGTTCATCATCCCCACCACGTGATACGTGTGCGGCACCTGCTTGACATAACCGTAAACCTTCCCCCGCCAACTGGATATCTTGATCGAATCCCCGGCCGCGTGGTCGGCCGCCGGCTGGTAATCCAGGTGGGGGTGGAATTCCCCGTCGCAGGTGTATGTAATCGTGACCGAGCCATCAACCGAGGCTCCTTTGGTAACCAGCAGGCTGCTGCAGGCCCGGCTCTCCGAACCGATCAGAACCGTGACCAGCGCCACACCAATCAACGACGCAAAAAGCTGCTTTCTCATGATTTTTTTCCTTCCCGTTGTCCCGTGCAATTGATGAAGGATACAAAAACGGGCGGTTATTCACAATTAGATAATTGGCTCGGCTGTACCGGGCGGACTGGCGCGCTGCCACGGACCAACCGCGAGCTGGCGACGATGATTACATATGCTGCGAGCCGTAAGCCCGTTACGGGCAGGCGGGCGGCGCCGGGCCCGATGGGACTCCAAACAGGTAAGTTATCAAATAGCTCACGTCAGAGACGTTTACCTTCTCGTCTATATCACCATTAGCGTTCGCCTCCTCCCAGCACACCGGCTCCGGACCGGTAGGTATCCCGAAGAGGTAGTCGATCAGATACGTGACATCGGAGATGTTCACCTTGTCATCGGGGTCCCCGTTGGCATTACCGCGCATATCCGCACAGCAGACCGGGCTGGCCTCCCACAGGAACTGGGAAGGATTGACGTCAAGAGGTTCGCCCATGGCCAGGGTGTAGTTCGGCGAGGAACTCATGACCGGTACCCAGGCCGGACTTCTGGTGAACACCTTCGGCGTGAACGTCACAGGAGGGTTGACCCCGACATATTGCAGTTTTATGCGAAACAGAAATAGTCGTTCCCCTGCGTCAAGCGTTTTTGAAGACGTGCAATCCTTGGCGTAGAACACCGCCACAGCCGAGTCAGGGCTGATAACTACGTTTAGATTATCCCAGACCCCGTAGTCTTGCATATCCTCCACTTGAGCAACCATAGCGAAAACGTCACTATGATTGTATTCATAGTATATGGGCACGGTAATGCTGAAAATATCGACCGGTTGAGAACTGGTATTCTTGATATAAAACAACTGATATACAAAGCCGTCCGATGACACCGCTTTGTACGCAGCGGGAAACTCGACGGTTACCGACGGCTTGATCAGCGGCGGCGCCATATTATCGCAATCGTTGCCGATGGCATCGCCGCCGTAACAGAACCAGCGCTTGAACGCCACAAGGTCACCTATCGTCGGCTCACACGGGAAATAGGGGTTGTAGAAACCGTCCAGTTCGGCGGAGCAAAGATCAGAGATTGTCGTCGGTGGATCCTGCGTGATATACCGGAGAAGAGTGATCATATCGGACACGGCGTATTTCAAGCCGTCATCGTCGACATCGCCCTGATTATTGGGACTGCCGCAATAATCCCACTTGCAGTAGGTCAACAACTCGTCTTTGCGGGGAGCCGTGGTAAGGATGTAACGTACTTTCTCGCACTGGAGAACCGTGAACGAGTCCCGGCAAAGTGGAGGAGCATACGACATAAGGTTCTCCACCGGCGGGTGGTAGGGGATTAATGGATTACAGTGCGCTGGAATAGAGGCGTAATCATCGTATACACAATCCGGATGAGCGCTGACGTGGGTATATACATTGGGGTCAGCGGGTGTGTCCGTTATGAAATCGCCGGCCGCGTCGCTATTACTGCTGTCCGGACACTCCACGTAAAGTCCCCCAAAATCCTCGTGAGTGTGGTACAGGTCGAAATAGTGACCCACCTCATGAGCGAATGTCGAGCCGTTGGTGGCATGGAGATTGTTCATGAGTATTCCCTGGACCGGGCTGAACGTGTAGCTCGACAGACCACCCAGATCGTCAAGATACGTGAACCAGACGTTTATCGTAGTCGGAATGGGCGCAATACTGCGAAGGGCATCGTGCCAGGCACTGTTATACGGCAGGTTGTAGTAGTCGTCATCATCGATGTAAATGACCTGCCCACACACTATAAAGCTGATTTCGGCCGGTTCATAGGCCAGGTTGAGCTGATCCATGGCCGAGTCCAGTTGAGTCATTGTCAGGCCCCCCGTCCCGTCGTCATGCCGGACAATATGAACTGTTATCGGGAGTACGTACCACTGACCGAGTTCGCCGGCAGGCGGCGGTTGCCAACCTTGCGCCATCCTCGCCAGTTCCTGTTCCAACTGGCCCGGCGGGATTACCGTCCCGCATTCTTCGCCGTGGACCGGTGAACCTGCGAACATGGCAAGTATGGTCGCGGTCACGAACAGACGTCGACTGAGTTTGATTAACATGTCCTCCTCCTCACGGTGTGTACTTGACAACCCTCTTCTCCGCCGGTTAAAGCATGCCTTGACTTTTCTGATTGGTGCTGAGCAACAAATGTCTATGTCGATTGAGACTGATATTATATACTTGATTATCCACGTCATGTCAAGGAAACTCTCGTCTTCCGAGATATTTCTATCGGATTCATGGTCTCTATTGTCCTCGTTCTGGCACGGGAGATGACCGCCCGCTTCCGGTCTCTGGAACCGGACCCGGGTCTGCTTGCTGGCCATCGCTTGCCGCTCTGAAGCGCATAACAAATAGATTGTCTACACATCAGCTCTTTACTATAGTGTTATAGAAACTCTCTAACACAAGGAGACAACATGGCGTCGTTTATCATGGCGATGACGATAAACCCGGCGGCCAAGAAGATGCACCCGGATTTGTCTCACCAGGTTAATGAGTCACTTGAGATCTTCACCAAACATCACGTCAAGCTAAGCCTTTACGCGACTCTGGGGCGCTACGATTTTCTGGCCATGTTCGATGCGCCGGACCAGACGGCGGCCTTCAGAGTAGCCGCCGAGATCAACAACCTGGGCATTCTGGAAACCGAAACCTGGCCGGTGGTACCCTACGACGAGTTCTCTCAGTTACTCAAGTAACGGCGTAGCCTGACTCCTCACGGGCAGGCCGGCGGGGCCGGGCCGGACGGGATGCCGAACAGAAACGCCAGCAGGTACGACACATCGGAGACGTTCACTTTCTCGTCGGGATCACCGTTGGCGTTACCTTCCTCCCAGCAGACCGGTTCCGGTCCGGTGGGGATACCGAACAGGAAATCCAGCAGGAATGTGACATCTGAGATATTCGTCTTGTCATCCGGGTCATTGTTGGCATTGCCGCGGATAGCGATACAGCAGCCACCTTGAACCATGCTCGGCCAGAACCCCTGATTCAGGTTATAGCCGTTCGAGGCGCCCGCGCCGACCGCTGTTTGAGCGACGGTGCCACTCAGGTGATAACCGTTCGAACTGGCGTCCGTACCCCCGCTGGACAATACCTGCCATTTGATTGTCTCCCCGGCTGCCGGAGAAGCCGGCGCAGCTTTGTCAGCCTCGGCCGCGCCGATGCTACCGGCAATCATCGCCGACACCAGCACTGCCGCCCATATTATCATAGAGTATTTCTTCTTCATATTCATTCCCCCTCACCGCTCAGTCCTCTAAGGCCAGGGATTCGCTGCCGTTGTCGACCTCGGCAAGTTGCGCTTGCAGCGCCTGAACGGCCGCCGTCAACTGGCTCAGTTTTGTGTCAGCCTGGTCGAGCCTGGCTTTCAAGGCATCGTTCTCCGTCTGCAACTCTTTTATCGCCTCCACCAATACGGGCGTTAATCTCCCGTAGTCTACAGAGTAGTAACCATCCTTGCCCTCCTGCACAATCTGCGGGACTACTTCCTTCACATCCTGGGCAATGAAACCAATCTGCACACCGCCTGAGAATTTCTGTTCCGGGAACTCATCCTGCCGCCACCGGAAACTGACACCGTTAAGCCCAAGTATCGTTTCCAACCCGTCGGACAGGGGTTTGATATCATCCTTATAGCGTACATCGGAACAGGCGCCGATGGTGCCGGTGTAACAGATATCACCCACCACATGAAGATCAGCGGTCGGGTTGGCCGTGCCGATGCCGACCCCGCCGGTAGCCCGAATGATGAACTGATTGATGGCGGTTGAGGTAAAGTAACCGCCAATGTTATCGGCCCAGACCCAGGCCCCGTCGTGAAGCGCCTGAGCCCCGCGCCCGGCAGCGAATGACCGGCTTCCTCCGGCAGTGTTGCTGGTGCCGCCCGGAATACAGGCGTGGTCCCCGCTGGCCTGGTTTTCATAACCGCCGCCCACTACCGCGCAGTAACCGCTGGCGGTGTTTATCCAACCGCCACCCACAGAAGTATAGGATTGGCTCGCGGCGTTATCACGGCCGCCTGCCACCGTGGCGGCATCCAGACTGGCTACATTGTGTGAACCACCGGCGACTGTGCAGTAACGGGCGGAAACCGTGTTAGTGCTGCCGCCGCCGACAGTAGACCAGTAATCACTTGACTGGTTATTTTCCCCCCCCGATACCGTGTTATAGTCCCCGGATGCTGAGTTGGATATCCCGGCCACGAAAGCACTGGCGCCCGTGTTGGTGTTACTCGGTCCGATGGTGGCCTTGCCGGTGGTCACCAGGTCGTCATCGTCAAAACTCAGCCGCCCGCTGGAGGCCGTGATGCGGTCGGTACCGCCGTCTATTGTAATCGAAGCCCCGGACTTGATTGTGCCGCTGGCGTGAATATTCCCTGCAACATCCAGCTTCTCGCTCGGTGTGCTCGTGCCGATCCCGACATTGTCGGCGGCCGTCTCAAGACGCACCACCGCGCCATCGTCGGCCCAGCCACCACCGGTGCTGCCGGGATCGACCCAGCTTAGCTGACCGGTCCCATCGGTAGCCATTAACTGACCTGAGGCACCATCGGACGCGGGAAACTCGTAGCCGGTCGACTCATCACCGAATCGGATGTGCGGCATATCGACCATGAAGGTAGAATCAGCATTCAGCGTGCTTCTGACACCGAACAGATATGAACAGATCGCGCCCGCTCCGATGCTATTCTGGACTCCTCCAAGAATTGCCGAATAATCAGCGTTCACCTCATTCGAATAGCCGCCGCCGATTATGGAATTGTAGCCATCGGTGACATTCCACGCGCCGCCGCCGACTATGGAACCCGGGCCGCCAGCGGAGTTATTCTGCCCACCGCCGATCACGCTCGACGGCCCTATCGCGCTGTTTTGAAGACCGCCGCCTATAACCGATTGACCACCCTCAGCGTCGTTACCGGAACCACCACAGATTGTTGCACCTGTGGCCGCCGCGTCATTGCTGGAACCACCGCCGACCGTAGCAGCTTCGGCCCTGGCGGTGTTGTACCATCCTCCGGCTACCGCCGCAGCGCTGCCCAGAGCACGATTGTGCCAGCCTCCGGCGACCGTCGTGTGGTCGGCCGAAACAGTGTTGTCCTGCCCTGCTATGAACGTATAAGCACCGCTCACCGTATGACCGGGTCCGATAGACGCCATGCCGGTGGTGACCAGGTTTTCATCACCAAAACTCAACGTCCCGCTTGAAGCTGTGATCTCGTCGGCTGTTCCGTCAATCGTGATGGAATTGCCGCTCGCCACCGTGCCGCTGGCATGGATGTTGCCCTCGACATCGAGCTTCTCCGTCGGTGTGTCGGTGCCCACGCCCACGTTGTCCGAAACCTCGGCCAGTTTCACCACCGCGCCGTCGTCGACCCAGCCCCCCGCCGAGAGCACAACACCGGCTGTGTCGGCCCGTAACGCATGATACGCCCAGGGAACCGAGCAAAAATGTGTCCAGGGCAACATCTCACTACTCTCGCCGACCTTTATACCCAGTGATAGCGTAGAATGCGCCGCGAAGAGCGTATCCGGTAATGTCACATGCGACCCAAACTCGTAATTAAACAGACCGTCCTCCAACGTCACCGACTGCGGCCCGCTGGTCCACACCGCCTCGCTGCCGTACGGTCCGCCGTACAGGGAAAACGTGATTTCATACACGTCGTCAGGAACCGGATTGCCGTCACCGTCGGTCAGGCGACCCTGATAGTTGATGATCTGTGCTATGTCTGCGATTGCGACCGATGCCGCAAAAGTAACCAGACACAACAGCAACGCCCCCAGCACTACCCATGATACTCTGGAATTCATGACCTGTCCTCCGAGATAAGAAAGAGTTACTAAGGATTGTGGATTACTAATGACATGAAAAAGTCACGTTGGCAAATACTCGTCTTCCTCAAGCGCGCCCGCTCGAGTCGGGACACGCCGGCAGAACCCAGTTTGCCTGTGAGAAATTGTCGGTCCGTCATGTATGTAAGAGACATTAGATCGCTGAACAAGATGTATGCTGAATATAATGAGATTTGTTCGCCCGGGCAAGCATTAATCGCAAATTATATCCATTAGGCAATTATGAAGGCGGCTCGACCGCTCGAAGAACGCTCACGGCGAATCTGGTTCAAGGTGTTGCCTGATAGCACAGAAAAAACCACCCCCGCACATGCGGCAGGGGTCGTCATTCGCGCGCGCCGAGGTCCCTTATGGACAGGGACCCGGTGGCGGACCGAGGGGCATCCCGAAAAGATAGTCCACTAAGTAATCAAGGTCGGAAATATTCACTTTTTCCTCCAGGTCGCCGTTGGCGTTCCCCTCCTTTACGCATGGCGGCGCCGGCCCCCGGGGTCGGCCGAACAGGTAGTTGACCAGGTAGCGAATGTCGGTGATATTGACTTTCTCATCCAGGTCGCCGTTGACGTTTCCGCGAATGCCGATACAGCCCTCCGGGCAGGTGGCGCTGCTTACGATATTGGACATGGGCGACCAGTTATTCGCCTCATCGGCAGCCTTCAGCGCGAAGTAGTAGACTTTGTCGGCCTCGAGATCGTCGACGGTAACGGATTCGAGACTACCGGCCGGCTGCGGCTCGGGCAGACCGGCCACCCTATCGGCCTCGTCCCATGTCCAGGGATGGATAATCGATATCGAATAGCGCAGGTCGTATTCAGCCGCTGTGCCGACATGACCGTCGTCACCCGGCGCGATCCAGGTGAGTGTGAAGGATTCGGCATCGACGTCGAGCGTGGCTGGACCATAAAGGACCGCGGCGAGCAGGAGTGCTTTCCGTAGCATGAATGGAGACCTCCATTGTCTGAGAAATTCGAAGCGGTAGGTGTGATGGTTGGAACTTAAAAAAGTGAGGATGAGAACAAGAAGCAACCGCGCCGAGGTCGAGGCCTCTCACGCCCGCATAGAAATAGGTGTAGCTGCTCGTACAGCTCGTAGCCATAGCCTGTCAGTTTCCCAAAGCCGCCAGATCACAGATGTCCTGACAGCCAGGTGATATGTTTACCTCTCAATTCCCAACGTGAAAATAATCACATTCTAAAAGATTTGTCAAGACAAAATGGGTATTGTTTGTTTAATTATGCACCCCCCGTAAAAAAAGCCGGGAGTGACACTTTCTGTCAGTGCCCTCCCGGCCGAGTTCAATTGTCACGCGGCGGCCGCTAACCGGAGGCCGTGAATCTCTATTTATACTTCACGGGCACGGTTTCGGCTCCGGCCCGGTGGGAATACCGAACAAATACGCCAGCAGGTAGGATACGTCGGAGATGTTGGTCTTGATGTCGGGGTCACCGTTGGCGTTGCCCTCCGCCGGGCAGGGCGGAGGAGATCCGCTCGGTATACCGAACAGATAGGCCAGCAGGTACGATACGTCGGAGATGTTGACCTTGTCCTCGAAGTCGCCGTTGGCGTTGCCGGAAATACCGAGGCAGCAACAGGCGTCGCCAACATCATCGCCGTCGGTATCTTCCTGCCCGGGATTGGCTACCGTTGGGCAGTTGTCGACGTCACCGCAAATTCCATCTTCGTCAATGTCATTCTCGGCGTCGTTAGGGCACGGATCACCCGTATCACAGAGGCCGTCCGCGTCCGTGTCTATGCCATCGTTCGATGGGTCGTTGTCCGCGAGCGGCCCGAAGTCATCGGTGCCGACAGCGCAGTCATCGCAGCCGTCGGCGTCAGCATCTTCGCAGACATCCGGGTCCAGCGGATCAGTGTCAGAGGCATCAACCACGCCGTCGTTGTCATCGTCAGTATCGCAGGCGTCACCAACACCATCGCCGTCAGTATCTTCCTGACCGGGATTGGCTATTGTCGGGCAGTTATCGACATCACCGCAGACGCCATCTTCGTCAATGTCATTGTCGGCGTCGTTAGGGCACGGATCACCGGCATCACAGAGACCGTCCGCGTCCGTGTCGGTGCCATCGTTGGATGGGTCATTGTCCGCGAGCGGCCCGAAGTCATCGGTGCCCACTGCGCAGTCATCGCAGCCGTCTGAATCAGAATCTTCGCAGATATCGGGGTCGAGTGGACTGCTGTCGGAGGCGTCGGCTACACCGTCGTTGTCATCGTCAGTATCGCAGGCGTCACCAACACCATCGCCGTCAGTATCTTCCTGACCGGGATTGGCTACATCAGGACAGTTATCGTCGGGGCATGTGTTGGCGGCAAACCCGGGATTGCCGTAACCATCGACATCCGTATCGGTGCACGGATCACCGGCATCACAGAGACCATCGGCGTCCGTGTCGGTGCCGTCGTTGTCCGGGTCATTATCCGCGAGCAGTCCGAAGCCGTCGGTGCCGACCGAGCAGTCGTCACAGCCATCGGAGTCGGCATCCTCACAGATGGTGGGGTCCAGCGGGTCGGTATCGGAACCATCGGCGATGCCGTCATTATCGTCGTCCAGATCAATCCAGTCGGGGTCTGTATCGCCATCAGTGTCGGTGGCCGGTTTATCCCAGCGGGCAATACAGTCGACCCTGAGACCGCCGATATACCAGAAAGATCCCCCGGCGATCAGCTTGCCGTCGTAAACGGTCA
>CBFCYQ010000118.1:0-8975 GCA_965602205.1 uncultured bacterium
TTGAAATCGACGACATGAGAAAAGACGGCAGAAGACACGACGAGATCCGGCCGGAACTGCTCGCCGAGTTGCGCAAAGCCGGGATTGACCCCTATCCCTATCGCTACGAGCGCACTCACCTCGTCAGCGAAGCGCTGGGCGCTTTTGATGACCTGGTGGATAAAGAGACGGTTGTACGGCTGGCCGGGCGGATTATGCTCAAGCGCAAGATGGGCAAGTCGTTTTTCGCCGATATCCGGGACAGTTCCGAGCGGATTCAGGTGTATGTCAAACTCGACAACGTCGGCCCCGAACAGTTCGATCTTTTTAACACCCTTGACCTGGGTGATATCATCGGCTGCGAAGGCAGCCTGTTCGTGACGCGCACGGGTGAACGTACGTTGAAGGCGACCTCGTTCGAGATTCTGGCCAAATCTTTGCATCCCCTGCCGGACAAGCACGCCGGCCTTGTCGATGTCGAGATGCGTTATCGCCGGCGCTATGCCGACCTGGCTGTTGACCCCGATGTGCGCAAGGTCTTTCGGCGGCGCACCGACATAATCCGGCACGTCCGCGATTTCCTGAACGAAAAAGACTTCCTGGAGGTCGAAACGCCTATCCTTCAGCCCATCTACGGCGGGGCTTCGGCGCAGCCGTTCGTCACCCGCCACAACAAGCTCGGCATGGACATGTACCTGCGCATCGCCGACGAGTTGTATCTCAAGCGGCTGATAATCGGCGGTTACGATAAGGTCTGGGAGTTCTGCAAGGATTTCCGCAACGAAGGCCTCAGCCGGATGCACAACCCGGAGTTCTCGATGGTAGAGCTATACTGGGCCTATGCCGACTACCGCGACATGGCGGCCCTTTACGAAGAGATGCTGCGGGCGGTCGTGCACCGAATGTACGGCACTTACAAAATCACCTATGGCGAGCACGAGATCGATTTCGAGCCGAAGTTCCGGTGGGTATCGATGCTGGACTCCATCAAAGAGAAGACCGGTGTCGACTTCTCGAAGCTGTCATTTGAAGAGGCGAGCGAGGCGGCCGACAAGTTCGGTATCGAGGCCGAAGACCTGATAAACTGGGGCAAGGTTGTCGAGGCAGTCTGGGAAGTTACCGTCGAGGAAAGCCTGGTACAGCCGACCTTTATTGCCGATTTCCCGGTCGAGATTTCACCGCTGGCCAAAAAGCACCGCGAAAAGGAAGGGCTCACCGAAAGATTCGAGTTGTTTGTGGCCGGCCTCGAGTTGGGCAACGCTTTCAGTGAATTGAACGATCCCATCGATCAACTCCAGCGGTTCCTGCAGCAGGGCAAGGCGCTCGAAGCCGGTGACGAAGAGGCTCAGCCGCTCGATGACGATTTCGTGACGGCCCTGTCGTACGGCATGCCACCCACGGCCGGGCTCGGTTTTGGCGTTGATCGCCTGGTGATGTTGTTGACCAACCAGCACTCCATCCGCGACGTGCTTTTGTTCCCGCAGATGAAGGACCTCAAAGACGGCTCAGTGCCGGTCTCGCGGATACTTTCACAGATAATTGACGAAGAGAAGTGAACGCCGGTGGGTCCGCAGCCCGGCTACAGTGAGTTTGGGCGGATGCGAAGGCTCTTTTACTGCTTGCGCAACTTCTTCAGACGCTTGCTCAGTACCTTGGTGAAATCTTTGGCTACCCGCAGGAACATCGCGTCTCCGGCCTCAGAATAATGTGTGACGGCACCCTTGAAACTGCCCGAGAACGCCACCACGTTGGCGGCTTTGTCCACCAGTTCCAGGTTAACGGTAACATAGGCACTTCCGGCAAAGGCCCCAAAAAGCGCCCTCATCGTGCCGCTGCCCCTCTTGTACTCCAGGATTTCGCCCCGAATTTCATATTGAGCGGACGGATCTCCCAAATCTGACATCCTGAGAATCTCTGCCTCTGTGATTTCTTCATCGAGATAATGCTTGAACTTCTCGATATCTTCCAGCGGGGGCTTCTTGTCTTCCTCGACATCCGTCGGCAGTTCATCGACTATGGCACCGATCGTACAGATAGCCATATCCGGCAAAGGTGCTTCGAGGTCCTGAATGATTTTATAGCTCTTGGTACAGCCCGTCAATAATACGGTCAGGAATACCATCGTGCAGACAAACATCAAATATGACTTGCGCATCTCAGATTTCCTCCATCGCACTCCGATTTTCGTACAGACGATCCACTTAAAGAACGACTATCAGGCCGCACCTCAGATCGAAATTAGCGGCATACTGATATACGGTGATTGAGGAGCTATACGTAGATCCATATTCTTCGCCGACGAACACGACGAAGAGATCGGCGCCAAGGTCAACGCCGAAGTTTCTCTCGAACATGAAATTGGCCCCCAGGCCGAAAATAGTAGTAAACTTGGTCTCGCTGGTTGTACCCTGGTCCGCCGGACGCCCCACGTTATGTTCATCATAGACGACGATTCTCCCGTCTATTTTGTGTGTGATCGCTCCCAGCCCTGTATAGCAATAAAGCATATTAAGGTTCGAGCGATCCCGTTTGGTCAGCTTGTAGTACTCTACCGAAAACGTATACCGCACCGTCGTAAGATCCATTTCCATAACGGCCGTCGTATTGGTCTCGGGATCATAGGCCACAAAGTCATCCTTGAAGTCGTATCCCGGCCTGGAGATGTCAATCCCGATGGCAAAGTTGTGGCTGACGGCGACGCGCACAGCCAAACCAAATCCGACAGCCGGATCGACACCCTCGTAATAGCTTCCGGAAGGAATGCTGAAACTGCCCATCAGCCTGAATGACGCATTCCAGGGTTTTACACGGGCCCTTCGGTAAACCTCGTCGTTATCCGACTTCCACGTCTCTACCGGGCGCTTCGTCGGCGTCAGCCTGCCGGTGGGCGGAACCTGCGCCGAATCGACAACCGGTATCGCTGGCTGTTCGGCGGGGACGACACCGGTGGTATCTGCCACATGCGCCGTATCGGCAGCGGGTTTCTCGGCCGCCTTTGCCGCCGGCGTTATGCCCGTCGGCTTGTAATAGCCCTTGAGCACTTCGGCGGTGATGTCGGTGCCATCCTCGCGGATAATCGCTTCTATTTGAGTAAAGCTGATATTCTTCTTTTTCTCTTCACCGAGGATGACCGTGATCAGCTTGTAGTAGGAGTCAACCTTGTAGAGTACCGCTTCGTATTTCTGGCCGCTTTTGGTGATGATGGTCCCCTTTTTCGGCTGAACGGCCCAGGTGCTCGATGCCAAAGTGACGACCACCAGCGCCGCCAAGACGGCGGCCAGAACTGCGAATCTGTGACTTTTCATAAATCCCTCCGACTTTAGGCCATATAATATAGACGGCTTGGGCCATATATGCAAGCTTTCGGTGCGAAAAAGTCGAAAAACTCCTGCCATTTGTCAGCAACCATCAAAAACTGATTTGCGCACGCCCGCCGGATGTGTATATTCGGTGAGGTTCATTCAATACGGCAAAACAGAACAATTAAGGTACAAATAGTGGAGGAAATATGGATTACCGGATCGAAACCGACACCATGGGGGAAATCAAGGTTCCCGTCGACAGGTACTACGGCGCCCAGACGGCTCGTTCCCTGATGAACTTCCGCATCGGCGGTGAGCGCATGCCGCGCGAGTTGATACGGGCGATGGGTATTTTGAAAAAGGCCGCCGCCCTGGTCAATATGGAGCTGGGGTTGCTTCCCAAAGATAAGGGCGACCTGATTGTCAAGGCCGCCGACGAAGTTATCGAGGGGAAACTCGATGACCATTTCCCGCTGGTAGTATGGCAGACGGGTTCGGGCACGCAGACCAACATGAACAGCAACGAAGTCATTTCCAATCGCGCCATCGAGCTGGCGGGCGGAGAGATGGGTTCCAAAAAACCGGTCCATCCCAACGACGACGTTAACAAGGCACAATCGTCGAACGACACCTTCCCCACCGCCATGCACATCGCCCCCGTCGAGGAGATTCACCGGCGTCTGATACCGATGGTGACGCAGTTGCGTGACACGCTGGCGAAGAAGACGGACGATTTCAAGGACATTATCAAAATCGGCCGGACGCATCTCATGGATGCCACGCCGCTGACGCTCGGCCAGGAGTTTTCCGGTTACGCCCAGGCGTTGACCAATGACCTGGAGCGCATCAATGACGCCCTCAAGCGGCTTTACCCCCTGGCCCTTGGCGGCACGGCGGTCGGAACCGGGCTGAATACACATCCCGATTTTGCGGTGAAAGTAGCCGCCAGTATCGCCGAGTTGACCGGCAAGCCGTTTGTCACTGCGCCCAATAAGTATGAAGCCCTGGCGGCGCATGACGCCATCGTGGAAACCTCCGGTGCTATGAAGACCCTGGCCTGCTCGCTGATGAAGATCGCCAACGACATCCGCTGGCTGGCCTCGGGGCCGCGCTGCGGCATCGGCGAGATATCCATTCCGGCCAACGAGCCCGGTTCGTCCATCATGCCGGGCAAGGTCAACCCGACCCAGCCGGAAGCGATGACGATGGTTTGCACCCAGGTGATGGGCAACGATGTCGCGGTCAACATCGGCGGCTCGTCCGGCAATTTTGAACTCAATGTCTATAAGCCGGTAATGATCTATAACCTGCTGCAGTCAATCCGGCTTCTGGCCGACGCCTGCGAGATGTTCAACGAAAACTGCGCGGTGGGTATCGAGCCCAACGATGTGAATATCAAGAAGAACCTGACCAACTCGCTCATGCTGGTCACCGCCCTCAACCCGCACGTCGGCTATGACAACGCGGCGAAAATCGCCAAGAAAGCTCATGCCGACAATTCTACTTTGAAAGAGGCGGCGGTGGCATTGAAACTTCTGACAGCCGAGGAGTTTGACCAGAAGGTTCGTCCGGAGAAGATGATCGGCCCGAACCTGGGTAAGAAGTAATACAACGCTGGGGATAGCGGGTGAGTAACTCGAAACAGAGGGAGAACCTATGAAAAAGGTACTGGCGACTGTATTGATCCTGTCACTTGTCCTGGCCGTGTCGGCCTCGGCCTTTGACGGGGCGCGCAAGGGCTTCGTATTAGGTGGGGGGCTTGGTTTTGCTCCTATGGCGAAGTTTGAAGCCGAGGAACTCAAAGCCTACAACGAGGACAAGGCTGGCATTGCTCTCAACTTCGTGATCGGCTATGCCTGGGATGAATATAACATGATCGTCTACGAAGGCAATGTCACGGCCCACAACTCCGACTGGACCAGGGACGCTGTCGCCCAGGGTTTCAACGGAGCATCCTGGTACCACTACTTTGGGCCTAAGGGCAAGTCAGCCTTCATCGTGGCCGGACTTGGCCTGTATGTGTTTAACGCCGAGGGCTTCGACCAGAACGACCCCGGGGGAGCCTTAATCCTAGGCGGTGGCTACGAGTTCGCACCGCACTGGCAGTTTGGAGCTTATCTCTCAGTCGGGAAGACTTCGGACCCGCTCCTCAAGTACGACCACTCGCACATCAGCATCCTGGTGGGCGGGGTGGCTTTCTGAGCAGAGAAAGCGCTGACAGGTACGGAATAAAAAAGGCGGAGCGTCCATGCTCCGCCTACTCACCAATGTAAGCGTGTTACCATCCTGGTATCCTGATGTCTAATATATAAACGCGCGATCGCCCGGTTTTGTTCCATCCCAAATGCACCCGTCCCCGTCTGTTCGGACCGTAAGGGCACCCAATTGTAAGTTGTTAACGATTGCCACCCGCACTATATTCTCCACATGCAAACGGCCCTGCACATTACGGCACTGGTTAACGAGCTGAAAAGCGAAGCCGCCGGCGGCACGATAACATCCACCGAATTTTACAAAAAAGAGCGGGCGGCCTATCTCTTTGTAAAAAAAGACAAAGGCCGCGTCGCGCTCGGGTTTGTCTACCACCCGGCCGGGTCGGGAACGTTCGTGGTTCCGGCGTCGAAGATCAAAATCGACAGCCGCGAGAAACCGTGGCCCGTGTTCAATCTCGAAGGCGCCGCCGTGACCGGTGTAGAACAATGCGGCTTTGACAGGATATTCACATTGTCGGTGGCGCGCCAGGATCGGACCAACACGCTGGTGTTTGAGTCGCTGGGGCCGAACGGCAATATCTGGCTTCTCGACGGGGGCGGCCACAAAGAGGCCACCCTGCGCAACCGCAAATACGATAAAGGCGAGAAGTACGAAGCCAAGCCCCTGATCGGCAAGCTCGTTCCGGCCGAACTGACGGCCGGGAAACTTGCGGAGTTGGTCAGCGCCGCCGGCGGTCAGTCGCTGCTAACTATCATTGAGAAGAACGTGATCGGATTCAACCGTACCCTGGCGAAAGAAGTCGTGGCCCGGGCCGGGCTGGATTACGTCACCGCCGAAGAGCTGGACGACGAGGGTCTGGCGAAACTGGTGGAAACGCTCGGCAGCATCGTTGATCTTTTCAAGTCCACCGGTGCGGGCTACCTGCACGAAGTCGCCGGCAAGCTTGAAGCCTACCCGTTCAAACTGTCATCACGGGCAAGCGAACCCGAAAAATTCAAGACCCTTTCACTGGCCGTCATGGCCGTCACCACCCGCCGCCAGACTGCCGTCGATCAGGCTGACGAGAAGAAAAGTTATATCGATGCCGTGCGCCGGGCGGTGGCGCGACTTGAAAAGCGGCTGGTCAAGATCGAGGCGGACATAGCCGAAGCGGCTGATTACGAGCAGTACAAAAAGATCGGCGAGTTGATTCAAATAAACATGTCCGACATCAAGAAAGGCACGAAAGAAATCCGGCTGCAGGACATCTACTCAGAGCCGCACGAAGATATCGCCGTCAAGCTCGCTCCGGCGCTGACCCCGGCCGAAAACGCCGAAGCCTATTTCAAAAAGTACCGCAAGGGGCGCGAGGGGCTGGAGTTACTCAAGCGGCGGTTGGTCGTCTCCGGTGAGGAGTTGGCGGGTTTGCGGGAAATCCTGGCCGCGCTGGAACTAAATTTCGAGGCCGCCCGCGAGCGTTACCGCCAGGAACTTCTGGCGTTGCTGCCCCGCGAGGCCGTGCGGCGCGAGACACTGCCCCGGCTGCCTTACAAGCAATATTCACTGCGGAGCGGCGTGACCATATTCGTCGGCCGCGACGGCTCCGACAACGACCGCACCACTTTCGAGTTTGCCCGCCCTTACGAGTTGTGGTTTCACACGCAGCAGTGCCCCGGCTCGCACGTCGTGATCAAGTATCCCAACAAATCGTTCGAACCATCGCAGCAGGAGATTCGCGAAGCTGCCGAGATAGCGGCCTGGTTCAGCAAGGCCAAACGCGAAGGACTGGTGCCGGTCGTCTACACGCATAGGAAGTATGTGCACAAACCCCGCAAGGCCAAGCCCGGCCTGGTGACTGTTCAGAGAGAGAAATCGCTCATGGTCACACCCCACAAACCACAGGAGGAGTAGGGGGGCTGGCGCGTTCAAGGGGGGATAACTACCGTGGGATCTTTTCGCCGGTCATGGCTTCGATTTCGTCCAGGAGAGATTTTTCGAGATCGGCTTCGTCCATCCGCTTGACAATTTTGCCCTTCTTGATAAGGATGCCCTTGCCATCGCCACCGGCGATGCCAATGTCAGCCGCGGCAGCTTCGCCCGGACCGTTGACGGCGCAACCCATCACGGCCACTTTCAGGGGCGTCTTCAGATGCCTGGTTTTGGCCTCCACCGATTCGGCCAGCGTAATCAAATCAATCTGGCAGCGCCCGCAGGTGGGACAGGCGATGACCTCGACGCCTTCGTTTTTCAACTCGCAGGAAGCGAGAATCTGTTTGGCCACCCTCACCTCGTGCACAGGGTCGGCGGTCAGGGATACCCGGATGGTATCACCGATACCGCAAAGCAGAATGGCCCCGATACCCACCGCGGATTTGACGGTGCCCTTTTCGAGGGTGCCGCTCTCGGTGATACCGACGTGCAGGGGATAGTCGCATTTCTCGGCCAGCAGGCGGTAGGCCCAGAAAGCGGTGTTGGTGTTGGTGGACTTGACCGAAATGACGATATCCCTGAAATCCATATCTTCGAGAACGGCCGCTTCGCGCAGGGCGGCCTCGACAAAGGCGTTGGGATCGTCGTGACCGTATTTCTCCAGAACGTCTTTGGGCAGTGAGCCGGAGTTAACGCCGATGCGAATGGGAACCTCGGCGTCTCTGGCGGCTTTGGTCACTTCGCGGACTTTCCACTCGGCGCCGATATTGCCGGGGTTGATGCGGATTTTGTCGAACCCGGCGGCGATCGCTTTGAGGGCCAGTTTGTACTGGAAATGGATATCGGCCACCAATGGCCGAGCTATCTGTTTGCGAATTTCGGGAAGGCGGCGGGCGGCGTCGTGGTTGAGCACCGCCAGGCGAACGATGTCACAGCCAGCTTCGAAAAGCTGCTCGACCTGCGCGACCGTCGCCTCGACATCGCGCGTGTCAGCGGTGGTCATCGATTGAATCGACACGGGAAAACCGCCGCCGATGAGAACGTCACCGACTTTGACCGCGCGACTTTTTCGCCGTTTGATGGGATACTCCATATCCGTCAGATATCCAGCCTTGACCTTGGTTCAAAAAGAACTATAATTTACGGAGTTGTACGCAGGCAGGCAACGGAAAGTTGGGAATCGATTGGTCTGGTTGAAGATAATAGCAACGGTGATGGTCCTGGCGGCGGCTGTATTCGGCTATGTGTTCTATTCTGAATGGGATGCTGAGAAGAAGGCGCAGCAGGACGAGATGTACGCCCGGGCGGCCGCCCGCGTGTGGGTAGCCTCGGCGTGGTTTCGCTCCGATCCCGAAGGGTTCATCACTTACAGAGATTCTTTGCTGAGTGAGGACAGCCTTTCGGCCCGGACCATGATGGACTATTTCACTTTATACCAGAAGCACCCCGAAGACTACCTGCAGTTCACACAACTGGTAAGTAAGTTCGTGGATTCTCTTGAGAGCCTGGGCGAGAAGCCGCCGCTTTTCGAGAAAATTCCTCCGGGCGACAGTGTGCCGCACGGCCTGTGAT
>CBFCYQ010000119.1:0-8975 GCA_965602205.1 uncultured bacterium
TACTTGCCGGTGAAGACGCCGTCCTTTTCGTCGGTGGCGGCGCTGCGCTCGATGTCGGTTTTGGCCATGGCCTGTTTTTTGTAGGCGGCGACCTTTTCGGCGTAGTCGCCCGTGATGTTCAGGCGGTCGAGGATGTCGGCCTCGGGTGAGATAGCCATGAAGGTGACGCCGTAGATAGTGTCGGGGCGGGTGGTGAAAACGGGCAGCTTCTCCCCCGTTTCTTCGATCTCGAAATCGATTTCGGCGCCGTAGGAACGGCCGATCCATTCGCGCTGCATGGTCTTGACGTTTTCGGGCCAGTTCGGGAGGTTATCGAGATCGTCGATGAGGCGGTCGGCGTAGTCGGTGATTTTGAAGTACCACTGGACCTGGTCTTTCTTCTCGATGGGCGTGCCGCAACGCTCGCAGCAGCCGTCCTTAACCTGTTCGTTGGCGAGGACGGTCTTGTCCTCGGGGCACCAGTTGACGAAACCGCGTTTGCGGTAGGCCAGGCCCTTCTCGAAGAGGCGGATGAAAATCCACTGGGTCCATTTGTAATAGTCGGGGTTGGCCGAGGAAACTTCGCGGGTCCAGTCGTAGGAGATGCCGACTTTCTGCAGGGTCGCGCGGGAAACTTCGATGTTTTGCACGGTCCAGTCCTGCGGTGCCAGCCCTCTCTGAATGGCGGCGCGTTCGGCGGGCAGGCCGAAAGCATCCCAGCCAAAGGGGTGGAGAATCTCCTTGCCGAGCATCATCTGGCGGCGGGCGACGGCATCGCCGATGATGTAGTTGCGGAAATGGCCCATGTGGATGTCGCCGGAGGGATAAGCGAACATGACGAGCATGTAGAATTTGTTGTTTTTGTCGGGGCTGTCGGATGCGCGAAAGAGGCCGTCTTTGTCCCAACGCTGCTGCCATTTGCTTTCGACCTGTTTGAAATCGTACTTGTGCGAGGTTTTTTCCCGGGTAGACATGGGCGGATTCCTTCAAATTAGCAATTGGCCCCAAAATTAACTACAAAACGCATAAAACGCAAGATTTTATCGGGTCAGTCCCGGGGCGCGGCCGAGCCGAAGAGGCGGGCATAGAGGATGGAGCCGCCGGAGAGGCGGTTGGTGATTCTGGCTTTTACTTTCTCGAATCCGTAAAGCGGCCCACCGTTTATTTTGCGGCTGATTGAAAGCGGCGAATCGTATCCATACACGGCCAGCCGCCCGAGGGTCAGCGATGAATCGTCGGGTTCGGGGAAAGCCATGGTGTAACCGAATGTGTAGCCCGCCTCGCGGGCAGCGTCGGTGACGCGGGCGTTGCAGCGACCAAACGGGTAGCTGATAGAAGTGACCCTCTCCCCTATCGCGTCTTCCAGGATGGCCCGGGAGCGGACCAGTTCGTCGGTCAGGCGGTGCGTGTTCATGCGAGTGAGATCGTCATGCGAGTGGCCGTGCGAGCCGAACGCCACGCCCAACGACGCCAGTTTTTTTATCTCGTCAAGGTTCAGATGCCTGACCGGACGCAGGCGGTAGCTGTAGTCCCAGGAGGCGGGTCGGCCGATGTGCATGGTCGGCACAAAGACGGTCGGTTTCAAGCCGTGGTTGCGCATCAATGCGGGCAGGTTGTCGGCCAGGTGACTGTAGCCATCGTCGAAACAGACGGCGACCGGCAGGGCCTCTTCGGCATTGGGCGGTTGGGAGAGACTAACGAAAGGGTGGCCTCGTTCTGTCAGAAATTGAAGGAGGTGTTCGAACCTTTGCGGGGCGAAGTTAGTGGCGCCGAAGCTGAACTTCGGCATCAGTTTGTGGAAGACGAGAATGCGGGGGCGCCAGCCATCGCTTTCGTCCGCCTGACCCGATTCAGCCGACATGGTCCAGAACTTTCTTATCAGCGGGACCCAGAACGGCGATAGCCATACCGTCGGTATCGAAAAGGCTGTTTGATAATTCCAGGATATCGGAAGATGACACGCTGTCTATTTCCCGCAGAGTTTTTTCGAGCGACCGATACTCGCCATACATGAGTTCCTGACGGCCCAGGCGGCTCATGCGGCTCTGTGTGGCTTCCATGCCCAGAACGATGTTTCCCTTGAGCTGGTTTTTGGCCTTTTCCAGGGTGCCGGGAGCGAGGCGTCGTTTCTTCATCCGGGCGATTTCGCCCAGCATGATATCGGCGTCCTCCTTGAGGCGGCGGTGATCGGTGCCGAGGTAGGCTCCGAAGATGCCGGAGTCGCGGTAGAAATCCATAAAAGTGTAGACGGTGTAGGCCAGTCCACGGTCTTCGCGGATCTTCTGAAAGAGCACCGAGGACATGCCGCCACCCAGGTAGAGGCTGAGGACCAGGGCGGCCGTCTTATGGGCGGCGGTGTAACTAAGGCCGGGGAAACCCAGGCAGAGGTGCGTTTGCTGGTTATCGTCCTGCTTAAAAGTGGTGTTTTTGTCCCGGTCGCGGGCGGCCGCAGCCGGTGATGGGGCCGTGCCCTCGTCAAAGCGAAACTTCTGGCGGACCAGTTTCACCAGGCGGTTGTGGGACACCAGTCCGGAGGCGGCGATGACGGTCGAGCCGGCCTGGTAGTTCCGCTCGAGGTAGCCGGTAACCCGACGCCGGGGCATCTGTGAGATATTCTTGATGCTGCCCATGATGGGGCGGCCGAGGGGATGCTTCCCCCAGAAAGTCCGGGCAAAGAGGTCGTGGATGTGGTCGGTGGGGGTATCGATGGATTCTTTGATTTCCTCACAGATGACTTTCTTCTCGCGCCCGAGGTTGACCGGTGTGAGAGTCGAGTTACAGACCATATCGGCCAGGACGTCGACGGCGATGTCCAGATGTTCGTCGAGGATGCGGGCGACATAGCAGGTCTGCTCCCGCGAGGTGAAGGCGTTGAGGCCGCCGCCGATGGATTCGAGGGAAGCGGCAATCTGCCGGGCGGTTCTGGTTTTGGTGCCCTTGAAGAGCATATGCTCGATGAAATGCGACAGGCCGTTTTCTTCGGCCGACTCATTTCGGGAACCGACATCGAGCCATACGCCCAGAGAAATGGAACGGACCGAGGGCATCTTCTCGGTGACGACCCTCAATCCGTTCTTTAAGACTGTTTTGTTGTAGACGGTGCTCTCGGTTTTCGAGGTACGCCGGGCCATCGTCTACCTTCTCGTTCTTTCCGATCTTTCCGGTCTCTGGCGTCCCTCCTGGCTGTTGTCCATAAGAACCTTCTGCGAGAGCCGCACTTTGCCTTCATTGTCGATATTGATGACCTTGACATCGAAGCGGTCACCGACGCGATAAGCGTCCTCGACTTTTCTGATATGACCGTTGCCGAGTTCGGAGACATGGACCAGACCGTCGGTGCCGGGCAGAATTTCGACAAAGACGCCGAACGGGGCGACCCTGCGGACGACGCCGGGGTAGACCTTGCCGATTTCGGGTTCTTCGACGATACTCTCGATAATCTCGCGAGCCTTGATTCCGGCCGCGGCCTCAACGGAGGAGATAAGGACGGTGCCGTCGTCCTCGATATCGACCTTGGCGCCGGTTTCCTCGACTATGCCACGTATGATCTTGCCCCCGGGGCCAATCACCTCGCCAATCTTGGAAGGATTGATCTTGATGGTAATAATGCGCGGAGCGAACTCGGAGAGTTGATCACGGTGTTTGGAGATGGTGGCGTTCATTTTATCGAGAATGAACAGCCTGGCCTGCCGGGCCTTCTGCAGCGCCTGCTCCATGATGGCGACATCCAGACCGGTCATCTTGATATCCATCTGGATGGCCGTGATGCCATCGCTGCTTCCGGTGACCTTGAAGTCCATATCGCCGAAGTGATCCTCATCACCGAGGATATCGGTAAGGATGACGACGTTGTCGTCCTCCTTGATAAGGCCCATCGCGATTCCGGCGATGGCGGTCTTGATAGGCACGCCGGCATCCATCAGAGCCAGCGAACTGCCGCAGACGGACGCCATTGAGGACGATCCGTTGGACTCCATCACATCGGAGACCACGCGGAGAGTGTAAGGGAAACCGGTTTCGGCGGGGATGACGGGAAAGAGGGCTCTTTCGGCAAGGGCGCCGTGGCCGATCTCGCGCCGGCTGGTACCGCGAATGGGCTTGGTTTCGCCGGTGCTGAAGGGCGGGAAATTGTAGTGCAGCATGTAGCTCTTGGTGGACTCACCCTCGAGTTCGTCAAGGCGCTGCTCATCGAATTTCGTACCCAGCGTCACGGCCACGAGGGCCTGGGTCTGGCCACGGGTAAACAGGGCGGAGCCGTGAGCGCGCGGCAGGTAGCCGACATCACAGGTGATCTCGCGTATATCGTCGGGGTTGCGGCCGTCGATACGCTTGCCCTCCTTGAGAATCATATCCCGCATCGACCGTGAGTCGATGTCGTGAATAATGGTGCCGATGTCTTTTTCGTTTTCGGGAAACTCTTCGGCCAGGGCCTCGACGATTTCCTTGGCGAGTTTTTTCTTCTCGTTGCGACGCGTTTCCTTATCGGCGATGTGATTGAACTCATCAAGACGGCTACCAACCATGTCGGTGACCTTCTTGGTGAGGCTTTCGTCGGTGACGACGGGTGTGTATTCGTACGTTTCCTTGCCGCACGCGGCCTTGAGTTCGTCGATTTTGGCAACGATGGTCTTGATGTGTTCGTGGCCGAACTGAATTGCCTCGATGAGGTCCGCTTCGGGGACTTCCCTGGCGCCGCCTTCGATCATGGCAATGCTGTCAGCCGAGCCGGCCATAGTGATATAGATATCACAGTCCTCGAGATCCTGAATCATAGGATTGACGATGAATTCACCCTCCCGCCGTCCGACGCGGACACCGGCCACGGTCTTCTGAAAAGGCACATCGGAAATAGCCAGAGCGGCCCCGGTGCCGACCATGGCGAGCACGTCGGTATCGTTTTTCTGGTCATGGGACACGACGTAGGTAATACACTGCGTCTCGGACTGGAAATCATCGGGAAAGAGCGGCCTGATGGGCCGATCGATGCCCCTGGCGGAGAGGACTTCCTTTTCAGAAGGGCGTCCTTCTCTTTTGAAGAAGCCGCCGGGTATCTTGCCGGCCGCGTAGGATTTTTCACGATATTCAACCGTGAGGGGAAAGAAGTCAAAACCTAGTCTGGGTTCTGTTCCGGAGCAGACCGTAGAGACGACCATGGAGTCACCAAAACGAACGGTAACGGCGCCGTTGGCCTGCTTGGCCAGCCGGCCGGTTTCGATGGTCATAGTCCGGCCGCCTAATTCGAATTCTACTTTGTTGATCATATTTTTTCCTGTGTTCTCTAACGCCGCAGCCCGAGCTGCGCAATGAGTTGACGGTAGCCCTCGACATCACTGGTTTTAAGATAATCGAGCAGGCGTCGTCTTTTCCCGACGAGTTTCATGAGCCCCAGCCGGGTGTGATAATCCTTTTTGTGTTGTTTCATGTGCCCGGTCAGGTCGTTGATCCGAGCGGTTAGCAGAGCTACCTGCACTTCCGGTGAGCCGGTATCGGTTTCATGGAGCCGGCTATCAGAAATAATTTCGGCTTTACGCTCCTTTGAGATCGACATCTTTCTTTTTCCTTTCGATAATATTTAGTACATTTTCTTTATCTACTTTCAATTGCTCCACCAGCTCGTCGGTGGAGTCGTATTTTCTGTTTTCTCGCATAAACCAGGTCGGGTAAATAAGAATCTCTTCATCATAGATATCGCGGTCGAACTCGAAGATGTTCACTTCCACCGAGACGGCATCATCGTGGCTGAAATGGTTTTTCCCGACGAACATCATTCCGTCCTTTTCCACGCTGCCCATCTGGACCCAGCAGGCATACACGCCGTGTGCGGGCAGCAGCTTGCTGCGATTGTAGCGGATATTGGCGGTGGGAAAGCCCAATTTTCGTCCCAGACCGATACCCTTGATGACGGTCCCATAGATGGCATAGTCGTGTCCCAAAAGGGCGATTGCCTCGCGATAGTCTCCCCCGGCTATGGCGGCGCGGATGCGGGACGACGAGACCGGTTTGTTGCCGTTCATGACCGGCCCGACAACTTCCACGTCAAAGCCGTAGCGCCGGCCGAGGCGCCTCAACTCTTCGGTGTTGCCACGGCGGTTCTTGCCCAGGGTATGGTCATAGCCGATGACAAGCTTCTTCAAGCCCAGCCGGTCAATCAGGATGCTCCGGACAAACTCTTCGGGCGACATGTTCTGCAGGGCCTGGTCGAAATTGAGAATGACCACGCGTCCCTGGAAGAAATGAGGTATGAACTGTTCTTTCTCCTCGATAGTTGTTAGCAGCAAGGGCACGTCATCGGGTGACACCACGACGCGGGGATGCGGGTGGAAGGTAACCAGTATGGGCTGATAACCGGTGCGTTCGCATTCGGCGCGCACGTGGGCGAGAATTTCCTGGTGGCCCCGGTGCATACCGTCGAAGGTCCCCACGGTCACGACCGCTTGCCGCTCGACTCGTTGGGGCAGATTTTCCAGGCCTCTGATAAACTCGACACTCAATTCAGTACCCTGATATAGCTAAACAGTTTCTCGCCGTTGTCGCCGGCACGAAACCTGTCGGCATCGGCCTCAGCTTTACCTACCGCCAGAACCGTGCCCTGGGCGTCTTTGAGCATAACCTTGTCGCCGACCGAGAAATCACCCTCGATAGCCACAACATGTTCGGGCGTCAATTCCGGTCCCGAAATGACGTCCTGCCGGAAAGCATCAGTTACCCTGACAGCACTGTAACGGAGCACCTTTTCGACACTCAACAGGTGTTTTCCCAGAGTGCTGTTTACATGGTAACGACTGACTTCACTGAGAGTAATGGCCTTGTCCAGCGTCAGCGATCCTACTGATATGCGGCGAAGCCTTGACAGGTAGGCGCCGCAGCCCAGACGGTTGCCGATGTCGTTGGCCAACGACCGGACATAGGTGCCTTTGGAGCAGTTGGTTCGGAAACTCAAGTATGGGTTTTTGTAGCTGGTCAGTTGAATATCCTTGATTTCGACTTCCCTGACCGGGGGGTCCACTTCGACACCTTCGCGGGCCAACTCGTGGAGGCGCTGACCATCGACCCTCACGGCGGAGTAGGCCGGCACCTGCTGCTGGATGATGCCCTTGTATTCGTTCAGGAGATTCTGGGCTTCCTCGTCGGTCATGTCGGGCACTTTCATGGGCATCTGGTTTCCGAATATGCCCTCGCCGTCGTAGGTTTTGGACCTTCTGCCGAGGCACAGCTCGGCTTCGTATACCTTGTCGAAATCGCAAACGAACTGGGAAATTTTCGTAGCCCTTCCGAGGCACATGACTATCAGACCCTCAGCCCTCAGGTCCAGGGTGCCGGTGTGTCCAACGCGGCGCTGGTGAATCTCGCGGCGAATCTTGAGCACGGCATCGTGGCTGGTGATGCCGGTCGGTTTATTGAGGAGCAGGACACCGTTGTAAAATCTACCTTGTCTGTTCATCAATAGCCTCTTTCAGTAATCCTATAATCTCGCTTCTTGCCCGCTCCAGAGACATGGGTACGGAGCAGCCGGAAGCGTTGAAGTGCCCGCCGCCGCCGAAGCGGGCGGCCAGTTCCGCGACATTTATGCCGTCTTTGGACCGAAAAGACACCCTGGTACTTTCGGTATCCACCTCTTTGAACAAAACGCCGGCTTCGACATCGGCACTGAAAAGAGTAAAGTCGATCAGTCCGTCGGAGTCCGAGGCTTTGGCGCCCGAACTGGCCAGCATGTCGCGGGTCAGCGTCAACTCACAGATCGTGCCGTTATGGTGAAATGCGATGTGGTTGAGGACCTTGCCGATGAGCTTAATGACAGCCGGCCTGAGATTGTAATAGACATTATCACAAATCTTTTGCGGCTCGGCGCCGGCCGCGATAAGGTCCGCGACAATCTGCATAGTACGCGGCGATGTCGAGGCAAACCGGAAGCGCCCGGTGTCGGTCATGATGGCTGTATAAAGCTGCTCGGCGACACGGGCATCGATTTTATAGCCGGCGGCGGCGAAATACTCAAAGGCCATCTCGCCGACGGAAGATGCCGAAGTGTTCAGCCAGTTGATCGCGCCGAAGTTGCTGTTGTCGTAGTGATGGTCAATGTTGATAATCTTTACGCTGTCGGTCAGGTACCGGCTGGCTCGCCCGACCCGCGCAATATCGGGACATTCCAGAACCAAAGCCGTGTCCACGTCGAAATCGTCGGGCAATTCGCTAACGTGCCTTATATCGCCGCTGTTCGGCAGGAAACGGTATTTCTCGGGAATTTCACCGTCGCGCACGAGGAAAACATCCTTGCCCAGATGCCTGGCGTAGGCGGCGAAGGCCAACTGGGTGCCGAGGGCATCACCGTCGGGATCGATGTGAGAGGCCACCAGGATGCGCCGGGCGGCCTTCAGGCAAGCGGCAATGTCGGCCAAAAGGGCGGCATTCAGTGCCAAGGAGTGGCTATTGTTCAGTGTCGTTTTTGATCTCATTCAGCAATCGCTCGATTTTTATACCTTCCTCAATCGAGGGGTCGAACTTAAAAGTCATCTCCGGAACGCGCCTGACGTGGAGGTTCTTGCCGACCAGACGGCGAATTCGTTTGCACTCACGTTCAAAGAACTCCCGGGTGGAGCACCGGGTTTCTTCGGAGCCGAGAACGGAGTAGTAGACGGTGGCGTACTGCAGATCCTTGCTCAGCCTGACATGGGTAATCGTGATCATGGCCGGGGCGCGATCCCGGTAGTCGGTATCCATGAGGCTTGAGACATCGCGCAGAATCTGCCCGCTGAGCCGGTCGGATCTTTTGAATGGTCTCGAGTCCGTCAATATGTCTCCGTTCTGTAGTCGGCCAGGATAACGTCGGGCGCCGCATCGATCTTGTTGATTATCTTTGCGGCTTTGCTAATCACAGCATTACTTGTTAATGTAGAAATTTTTGGTGGGACTGATCCCTGGTACCACATTTTAATAATTAAAATAATAGTAAATGCTAATTCTTTACCGCTTAACGAATATTTCGGAGCAATGGGTTT
>CBFCYQ010000120.1:0-8956 GCA_965602205.1 uncultured bacterium
AGGCGGCGATCAGGTCGCCAGGGACGGCGCCGTATTTCAGAAAAAAGAAGCCGGCCTCTATGACGACCGCCACCTGTCGGATATCACCTACCAGACGACTATCCTGGAAAAGTCCGGGACCATCGAGATGGAAGGCCTCGATGGCGGCAGTGTCAAGCAGGCCGGTATAACGGTTCTGCTCGAGGTCAACGTCGACAGCCTGCGCTTTTTGTCGATGTTTCTCGACAAGCGGCTCAGGCTCGATTCCGTTTCCTACGGCGGCCGGCCCGCGGACTTCCATCGCCGGGGTGACTTCTTTTTCTTCGGAGTCATTTTGCCCGAGTACCGATACAAAGGTGATACGCTGTCGATCACTGCCTACTACCACGGCAAGGAGTTCACCGAAGCTTTTCCGTTCGTCGACAACCCCCAGGCGAGTCGCCAGTCCTTCACCTTCATAATTCCCAAGGGGTACAACTACTTCATGCCCGGGATGAGCACCCCGGAGAAACTGGACGGGCGACGGGAGCAGTTTATTACGGCGGCGCCCAACAAGCTCCGGTCGTTTTATTTCCGCCCTTTCGCGGCCGGCCTGGATACACTGCCGGTAACCAGCGACATTGGTATCTCGCTGAACTTCCTCAAATGGAAACTTATGACCAAGAAGTACTCCAACTGTTTTATACCTGACGATCTGTACGAGTCGACTATGACGGAGGCTTTTAACTTCATGTGCGGACAATTCGGTCCGCCGCCGGGAACGTTTGAGGTATTTGCCAGCCCGGCCGGGTACCTGAGTATGCCCGGCCTGATGGAGGCGCCGCAGATCGCGTGCGTCACGGAAGGACCGATGGCCGGCTACGGTGGCTTCGATGCCCTCGCCGGTCTGGCCGCCGCCAGGCAGTGGTTCGGCCCCCTGCTGCAACCGGCTACCGACCGCGAAACCTGGCTGGTCGACGCTCTGCCCGAATTCGTTTCTCTCCTGTACCTCAACAGCAAGCTCGGCGGCACATACTTCACTAACTTGATCAACCTACGCGACTCGCTTTACATGGCGATGACCGATGAGAAAAACACGCCTCTGGCTGTCGGAAGCCGCTCTCCCAGGTATATGAGGGCCAACAAGGGCCTGTGGATTTTCCATATGTTGCGCTTCATGATGCGTGACTTCACCACGCAATCCGACCAGCAGTTCGTCAAGTTCCTCCGGGAGATCATGACGAATTACAATAACAAGAAATTCTCCAATGATGACTTTATACAACTGGCCGAAAAACACTACGGACAGCCCCTGACGTCCTTCTTTGATTACTGGCTCTACGGAGGAGAAACTCCCGAGTTCGACGTCGAGTATTCCATCAACCGCCAGGATGACGGCTACTACATTGACGCCGAGGTGGCGGCTAAAAATGTTGATGCGACGTTTAGTATGCCCGTGGTGTTACAGGTTGCCGGCGGCGACGGTAACGCCACTTTCGATAGAAGGCAAATCGAGGGGGCACAGACGAGCTTGCATCTGGGCCCGTATGCCGAAGAACCGAAAGAACTCGTCTTTAACGAATTCTTCAGCGTGCTTTCGGTTGACAGGATAAGAAAAAAATAGCCGCCGCCGGCTCGTTTTCAATCAGCGATGTGAAGATGGGAAACGGGCCGTTACAGCAGCGAGTTGAGAAGTTTTTCGATATCGGACATCATAAACGGTTTCGACAGGAAACCGTCCGGTTTGATGCCTCCGCTCGACGTCTCATTCTCCAGGGCGTAACCAGAGATAATCACCACGGGCATTCTGGGATACTTGTTGCGGACTCGGTCGAGCAATTCCAGGCCCGTCATGTTCGGCATACGCATATCCGAGATTACCATCGAGTAGTCCCCGTCATCAAGCTTCGCCAGAGCTTCATCACCATCGGAAGCCCTCTCCGAGGCATAGTCGAATACCTCCAGCATCTCCGACAGAAGCGAGGACATATTAGGGTTGTCGTCCACGATGAGTATTGACTTTCCCATAGCTTCTTTATCGACAGATACTTAGGAAACATTATCGGAATTTTGTCTAACGCCGGCCGGAAAGAGCAGATGAAGCAATAAGTTCTGCCTGTAGCGCCGTTATTCCGGCTCCGCTGGCAGCCGAAATCGAAAACGCCTTGACTCCGTTTATAGATGGTGCGCAGAAATCCGGAAGCAGGTCTATCTTATTGTAAATCAAGAAGTAAGGGATGTCATCGGCGCCAATTTCGGTGAGGACCTGACGGGTTTGTTCGAAACTGTCGGTATAGTCTGACTCCGAACAGTCAACCAGGTGCAAAAGCAGATCGGCCCGACAGACTTCCTCCAGAGTCGACTTAAAGGACTCTACCAGTTGGTGAGGCAGTTTCTTGATGAAACCTACCGTGTCCGAGAAAACCACGCGGCAGGGATAGCCCGAGGACATCACGCGGGTCGTGGAATCAAGAGTGGTGAAAAGCATGTCCGCCGTCCGGACCTCCGACCGCGTCAACAGATTGAACAGAGTAGACTTACCGGCATTGGTGTAGCCGACCACAGCCACTTTAAACAGGGCTTGCCTTCTCTTGCGCTGGGTCGCCCGCTGGATGTCGAGCTTATTGAGCTTTTCCTTCAGGTGGGTGATTTTTGTTCTGACCTGGCGGCGGTCGATCTCAAGCTGTGTTTCACCGGGCCCCTTGGCCCCGATGCCACCGTACTGTCGCGAAAAGTGCAGCCAGGCGCCGGTCAGACGAGGCAGAGTGTACTCGAGTTGGGCCAGCTCCACCTGCAGGCGGGCCGCCGCCGTACGCGCCCGGGTGGCAAAAATGTCGAGAATCAGGATCGGCCGGTCGACAACCTTCGCCTCCAGGGCCTCCTCCAGATTGCGCTGTTGGGCAGGACTGAGCGGGTCATCGAAAATAACACAATTGGCTCCCAGAGATGACAGCCGTTCCTTGAGTTCCGCGACCAGGCCCCGGCCGATGTAAAAAGCCGGATCCGGCCGTGACCGCACCTGAATCCTCTGACCGAAGACGTCCGCGCCGGCTGAAAAAGTCAATTGGGACAACTCCGCCAGCGAACGCTCGACCAGTGGACGCTCTTTCGAGCTCCGGGCCAGGCCGACCAGAATCGCTTTTTCCGTATCGGCTTTTCCGTATTCGATTACCACCTGTAACAATATACGCAAGTTACGCCTTTTTTCAATCCCAATCGGAGAAATCGCCAAAGCCGCGGTCAGGCTGAAGACGATAAATGACATCTGCAAACCATCCGATAAACATGACATGACCCTTATCGAAAAAATCATCAGGACCGAAGGGCACCTTATCGACTCCGGCCTGTTGCGTCGGGTTTTCGATACCGTTATAAGTGACGGCGGACGTTTTGAAATCCTCGACTTTACCATCGGCCGCAACAACGACGAGTACTCCAGCGCCCGCATTAAAATCAACGCCGACGATGTCGTCGACATGAACACGATTCTATTGAAGCTGTCCACGCTGGGCTGTGCAATCGATAAGGAAGAAGAAGTAACTCTGGTCCCGGCACCGGCCGACGGGGTCGTCCCACCCAACTTTTACAGCACCACCAACCACGAAACCTTCATCCAGTTGGACGGAAGCACCATCAAGGTCGACAAGCTCAGGATGGACGGGGTGATCGTCGTCAGCCGGCCCGACACCGGCCTCCCGACCGCTTCCGTCAGGAAATTCCGCGATGTCAAAAAGGGCGACAGCATCGTCGTCGGGCTCTCCGGCGTCAAGGTAAAACCTGAATACGTGGAGCGCAGTCGCAGCGATTTCAGTTTCATGTCGACCGAAGTTTCCACGGAACGAAAAGTGCGCCTGGCGGTCGACCGCGTGGCCGAACTAATTCAAAACAGGAATAAAAGGGTCATCGCGGTAGCCGGGCCGGTGGTAGTCCACACCGGCGGTGCTCCCGATCTGGCCCGCTTGATAGAAAACGGCTATATCCAAGCCCTGCTGACCGGCAACGCCGTGGCAGTTCACGATATCGAAGCTGAACTCTATGGCACCTCCCTCGGCCTTGACCTTCAAACCGGCCGCCCCGTAGAGATGGGCCACCGCAATCATCTGCGAGCCATCAACGAAGTCCGCCGGGCCGGTGGTATCGCCGCCCTCATTGACGAGGGCCTGTTGACATCGGGTATTATGTTCTCGACCATAAAAAGCGGCCTTCCCTTTTCCCTGGCCGGCTCTCTCAGAGATGACGGCCCCCTGCCCGAAACGGTGACTGACATGAACCGGGCCCAGGACGACCACTCCCGAATTCTCGAAGGGGCCGATATAGTACTCATGCTTTCTTCGATGCTGCACTCCATTGCCGTCGGCAACATGCTGCCCGCTAATGTCCTGACCATTTGCGTCGACATCAACCCCTCGGCGGTCGCGAAACTCAAAGACCGTGGTTCGCTTCAGACGATAGGTATCGTGACCGATGTCGGCCTCTTTTTACAGCTTCTGGCGAGCCAGCTTCTCGACCGCTCCGACGGCGCAATTTAGCCCATAGATTTGCATTGCCTTTTCCGCATTATGTTGTAAATTGTCAGCATGTTTAATGAGACTGTAATGGACCACTTTCAGAACCCGCGCAACACCGGCGAACTGGCCGATGCCGACGCCGTGGGTTCCGTCGGTGATCCCACCTGTGGCGACGTGACGAAAGTCTACCTGAAAGTCGTCGACGGCAAGGTGACCGATATCAGATATAAGACCTTCGGCTGCGCGGCGGCCATCGCCAGCAGTTCGATGGCTACTGAAATGGTTAAAAACAAGAGCCTCGAGGAAGCCGCCGGTATCACCTCCGAGGACATTGTAAATGCCCTGCACGGCCTGCCGCCGGAGAAAATACATTGCTCCCGGCTGGCTGCCAACGCTATCCGGGCCGCCGTCGAAAAGTATCGGACCGATTCCTGAGATCTCGCCGGCGCCAACGCCGATTGTACTCTCTCGGCCGTATGTAACGGCTCGCCTTTAGTCCCTGAACAATGAATCGTCGAGAGCCCCGATGTAGCAGGTGAGGTGCACCGGGTTCTATAGACAGTGTTGCAGAATAGCGTACTCGCCGATGGTGAATGCCGGCGGCGTTTCACTTTCAATGCCAGACGGTAGGAAGGGAGCAGCCTTACCGCTTATAGCCTATTTTCTTCAGGAATTCCTTGCGTTCTTTCTTGTCCTCTTCCCCTTCGATCCCCTGGGGCGATTCACCGTCGACCACGCCCAGCACGCCGCGTCCCTGGGCGGTCTGGATTATCACCACTTCCAGCGGGTTCGCCGTAGCGCAGTAGACCCGGCAGACTTCGCTGACCTGTTTGATCTGGTTGAGAACATTTATGGGAAAACCGTCTTTGAGGTACACGAAAAAACTGTGGCCGCAGCCGACGTCAAAGGCGGCTTTTTCGGCCATCCGGATAAGCTCGGCGTCATTGCCGTCGGAGCGCACCAGGCGTTTTTGGGATGCCTCACTGAAAGCGATACCGAACTTCAGGCTCGTAGACGAGGTCACCAGGGTTTCATAAAGATCCTCGACCGTCTTGATAAAATGCGAATGCCCGAAGATAACATTGACGTCGGCAGGGACATCAACCTTCACGACTTTAATCTTGGGTTCACCGTCACTCATCGTTAACCACCTCGAATATTTCGTCATCCAGGCCGCTGTTCACGACCGGGTTTCGATAGTATTCCGTACTGAAAAACTTCACGCCGATAAAAAGCGCCGCCCTGCCTTTGCCCTGAACATCAGCCTGTCGCGGAAGCCACACCTCATCGCCGGCCGGTCCCATCAGCGTCGATATATTCAATTCGTTGAGTTTGAACATGGCTTTCCTGACCAGCTTGGCCGGGGAAATATCCGCCCTGACCAGATGGAATGACTCCGCTTCAAAATAGAAGTCACCGTTGACATTGTCCTCGACCTTTTCCTTCGACAACACTTTGAAATGGTGACAAACATACCCGCCGATTTTCTCCTTGACCACGCCCTCGTAAGCGATCTCATATTGATCCCTGTTCTCGGGAAGAAACGGGTTGAGCAGGGGATAGGAGATGTTTCTGGCCTTCCGTTTTTTGGCTTTTTTAACGCGATCGGAGGCCTCTTTATCTCTATCCTTTTCACTTTGCAGCTTACCGTCCTTGTAGTACTCGAGATATTCTTCGGCAAACCAGGTGGTGTCCGCCAGGTACTTCAGGTAGAGTTTCTTGACAAATCGTTTCTTCTCCTTGCCATCGTCGTCCTTCTCGACAAGCTCGGCGTCAAAAACCACGTCCTTGAGAATCTCACTCTGCTGATGCTCGACGGCCAGGATGCGGTCAATCAAGGCTTCCGGGTCGATGGCGGCCGTTTCCTGGGTGCGCACCCGCGAGCCGGCGGCTAACAAGACCAGTAGACTTACGGCGAATATTCTGGTCGTCATTTCGATATTTCCTCAATCACGATTTTCTGAATCATATCGCCATAGGCGATTCTGTCAACAATCTCCATGCCGGATACGACCTGGCCAAAAACGGTATACCGCCCTTCGAGGTGCGGCTGGTGCGCCAGCGTGATGAAAAACTGCGAACCGCCGGTGTCTTTGCCCGATGTAGCCACTCCCACGGTGCCCCGGTTGAACGGCTCCCAGGAGTACTCGCTACGGATGTAGTAGGGCGGGCCGCCCCAGCCGTCGCCTCGCGGATCGCCACCCTGAACCACGAAGCCGGGAATCACCCGGTGAAAAATCAGCCCCTCGTAGAAGCCGTCCTCGGCGAGCTCGATGAAATTCAGAACCGTCAGCGGCGCCACATCAAAGAAGAGCTCCATCTCGATTTGTCCTTTATCGGTGTGGATAGTGGTGTAAGGATTGGTGTCATATTTCTCGAGAGCACTTTCAATCTTACCTTCGCTGATGCGGGTACGCGCCACCGAAGCCGGCCCCGGCCGATCCCGGGCCAGAAGCTTTGCATGAATCTCGGCCGCTTCCCCCCGCACCACGTACTCCGGGTCAAGAAACCCGTCCAGCAGGATTTCCATGGCAGCCGAATCATTCGGGTTCTCGGTAAGAAATACACCGGCCGTCCGCACGAGCTCACGCCGGATGTCGACGTCAATGGCCTCACCGCGCGACATCATCGTCCGCAGCACCGGCAGATAGCTCGCCAGCCGTTTCTGTTTTATCGTCTCGACGGCGCTGGTAACGACGACGTAATCCACATCGGCCAGAGCTTTGCCGAGGTAAAAGTCGACATTGGTCGAATCCAGCCGCACCAGAGCGCCGAAGGCGGCCATGCGCACCATACTGTCTTCATCACTGAAAAGCACCACCAGCCGGGGGACGACATTGCTCTTGCCGACCAGACCGTAAGCCTTGGCACAGGCGGCCCTGATATACGGCTCGCCCTGGGCCGCCAGGGAGTCAATCATGTTTACGGAGCGATCCTTGCGGATGACAGCCAGGTACTTAAGGCCGGCTGCAACCACCGCCGGGACCGGGTAAATCTCGAGTTTGGTCAGAACAGCGCTCAACCCTTGCCGGTTTTCCTGCCGCCTCATCGCCTCAATCAGGGCCACCATGATTTTCTCGTCGGTCTCCTGCTCAAGTTTTCGGGCCAGTTGCCCTCGGGCCTCTGAATTGTCTTTCCTGCCGAGCGCTGCCACCGCCTGGGCAACCACACTCGGGTCGCTGTCGTTTAATGCGATAGCCAGGTAGTGTTCGGCATCAGGCGAGGCTATGCGACTCAGGCCGCGGATGGCTGTTGCCCGCACGAACGGGTCGGCATCGGCCAGAAACCGCACAAAAACCGGCATCGCCTGGTTCGCTTCAAACCGGGACAGGGCGTACAGGGCCGCTGCCTGCACCAGGGCGTCTTCTTCCCGATTGACAAGGTCGATCAGGGCCGGCGCTTTCGATTTCGCGCCCGCCCGAAACAACGCCAGGCAGGCCGCCTCCCGCACGTCCGGTGACGGATGCGAAAGAGCCTCCACCAGTTGGCCGGCAACATCATACATCGTGCTGTCGGCCAGCCGACCAGCCGCTTCCACCAGTCGCATCGCCACCACCGAGGGCACGTCAGGAACCATGTCCATCAGTCGTGAGGCGTACCCCTTTTCCCCGGCCAGCCCCAGGGCAAAAGCCGCCCGTGAAGCCACGTCGAGGCTGCTGTCGGCCACCATATCGATAAGCAGCTTGCCGCTGCCTTTGCGTCCGATGCGGCCCACCGCCAGGGCTGCCCGCCCGCGTACCTCCGGATCAGTGCAGTGCAAGTAGGTTTCGAGGCGGCCGCTGAGTTCCCGCCGGTCTTCGTCGTGAATGATTTCAGCCAGTTTCTCTGTAGAACTCTTCTCTCGGAAGGTATCCCACACATAATAAGCCACCGCCGCTGCCAGTACGAAAACCACCACCGCGGCGATCCGTCTGAGGAATCTCTCCATAGCAGAAAATCTAACTGGCCCTCAACATGCCGTCAACTTATATGTTGCCCGATTCGAAGCTCATTGAAGCCCGTTTCTTTTTATAACAAAAGAACTTACAGCCGACCAGACAAGAAAAACCCCCGCCGGACGGGCAGGGGTCAGTACAATCCTCGTCTCGAAAATCACCTCACGGACACGCCGGCGGAGCCGGGCCGGTCGGAATTCCGAAAAGGTATCTGACCAGGTACGCGATATCCGAGATGTTTACTTTTTCCTCAAAATCGCCATTGGCATTGCCCTCCTCCATACAGAGCGGAGGCGGTCCGGATGGCATACCGAACAGGTAGCTGATGAGATAGGTGATATCCGCGATGTTCGCTTTGTCCTCCAAATCGCCGTCGGCATTGCCGCGAATGCCGACACAGCAGCCGCCGGTGGAATACATCAGTACTTCTTTCAGACGTGTGAGAGAACTGAGACGGTCGTGGCTTTGGCCGACGGCAAACTTCAAAAGCACATACTGGCTGTCGCCCGGATTGAATGTCACCGGCCCACAACTGGCCATCATCCGGCGGTCGGC
>CBFCYQ010000121.1:0-8734 GCA_965602205.1 uncultured bacterium
GAATTCGGCCTCGTAGAGATAATTTCCGGGAACCACCCGGTCGAAATCGGCCGTGAACCGGCCCTCACCCTCGGATATCAGGTCAGTCTCGGCCGACCGGCCGTCCTCATCTCCGGACAGCCTGACAATCCCCGTGACGCCCGGGATGGGCCTGAAGCCGAGGTCATAGGCATAGCCGTCGAACCGGACCAGTTCCCCGCGCGTGAAGACTTCCTTTTCGGGGTCTATCCTAATGGGATCGAAATCATCCCGGACCGTCAGCCAGCTAAGAGTACCCTCGAGGAATTCCTCATAGTTGCCGGCTTCGCCGCCAAATCCCAGGTTGACAAAACCCCACGTCCAGAAAGGCATGGCCGCCGAGGCGAAGAGTTTACCCGGCCCCAGCCTTTTGTAGCCCAGAAGCGGCCATCTCGTGGGCCGGGAAGATCCCGACGACGCATAGACCAGAACGGAGGCATTGGGGTCTGTCTCGTCGCACCTGACAATGGACTGAAAAGGCGGCAACTGCGACCAGGTTTCCCGGATGGAACTCTGGTCGTTCGCCAGGCGCACCACCGGGTGGAACAGATTCCCTTCGGCCGCTTCACCGTGAAAGGAGCCATACTGAATTGCTACTTTCTTTGACTGGAAAAACGGCAGCAGAGTGTTGAACCACGACACCGGCCCCCGCGAGGCGAGCCTCTGACCCATCATAGTCCAAACCGCCCCACCTTTTTCAAACAGGTAAGACCTGATAAGGTCCTGCCTTGATTCAAGCTCCGCAGGATCGGGATCGTGGAGAACGACCAGGTCGAAGCGATTCAATTCCGTCTGACGGTCGGGAAACCGGCCGTAGAGATTTCCAGACCTGCCACCGGTAACCCGTAACTCGACTTCGTACTTGTCGGACTGGGCCAGAAACCGTTTCAAAAACCCGATCTCGTGATCGGGTCGACTCGTGACTATCAGCACCGTCAGCCTGCTTTTCAACACTTTTACCGCAAAAGAGCGGAGGTTGTTGCTGGTCGCTTCCTCGCCCTCGAGCTCCTCTATCTCGATCTTCTGGATTCTCTGCCCCGGCTCACCGGGAATGTACTTGAGAGCTATATCACCCAATCCCTCTTCCTGGTCGATGCTGAAGGATTTCTCGTCAAGTTTTCTGTCTCCGTCGAGCAGTTTGATTTTGAGTTTTTTCCCGGCAGCGTTTTGCCACTTTAGCTTGACGCCGATTTCCGTCTGCTGCCCCACGAACACAACCGGGTTGAACGACAAGTCGCTCAGGCTGACGTCAAAGCGCCCGGCTTCTCCGGCCAGGTCAACCGTCATAATCGGAGTAACCAATCCTTTTGCCGCCTCCCGGGGATCTCGACCGGAATTGGAGTTGCCGTCGGTGAGGAGCAGCCAGTAGTCGGACGGGTCGGTCAGTTCCGCTTCCTGCAAGCTGTGGATCACCTCGCCCAGCGATGTTTTTTCCCTGTCCACGGCGTCGCTCGATGCTGCCAGGTTGCCGCCGAAATAGTACTCGTGCGCCTCGACCTGTGAGCGCAGGGAACCAAATGTTGAACTGGAGAGAAGAGAATCAAGGCGGCTCGCCCGGGATTTGTCACCTTCGCTGCGGTCCATACTCGCCGACTCATCCATAAGGATAGCCACTTTCTTCTGGCGCTCCCATTGTCGGCCATAGTTTATAACGGGTTCCAGAAGGGCGGCGAAAAGGGCCAATACGGCGCACACCCGCAACGCTCCCAACCCGATTCGAAGCCAGCGCGGCAGGGGGGGAATAGTCCGGTAGTACAGAAAGACGCTCAGGCCGATCAGCACCAAGAAGGCAATCCAAACCGCAACGGGATTGGATGTAAGAAAGTCAACGGAAATATCTTTGTAGCCGAACATCGCCTCTTATACTCGATGGTTTCTTGCCGGTTCAGCAAGGAAGATACGAAATCCAGGCCGATAGAACAGGAATATTATGTTATGAAGCGCGAGTAGTCGTAAACTCGACCATCCCCGCCAGCGAATCAAGATACACCGATTCGCCGACCCTGGAGATTGAGTCCAGACCCTGTTCACACAGCTTTCGAGCCTTGTCGTAGGCGTAATCGATTCCACCGGTCTCGGACACAAAGCCATATACGCGCTCAAAGGTGTCGTTCCCGTCGTCATGACTTTTGAGACAGTTGATTATTTCCGCCCGCGAGGCTTTGCCCGCTTTCCTCAGAGAGTATATTAGCGGCAGGGTCATCTTGCCGGTCAAAACGTCGTTTCCGGGCTCCTTACCGGTCACCTCGGCGTCACCAATGAAATCCAGCAGGTCATCTGCGATTTGAAAAGCCGTCCCGATTTTCTCGCCGAAAGTCGCGAAGCGATGGCGCTCTGACGGCAATTTCCGCTTGAGTATCGGTCCGGTCTCACAGGAGACCGTAAAGAGTGAGGCCGTCTTGTCAGCAATGATCGTCAGGTACTCGTCCTCGGAGAGGTCGTAGTTGCCGATTTCTTCGATCTGGCGCAGCTCCCCGACCGACACCCGCTCCGTAGCCGCCGATACCGCCCGCATCAGTTCCATCGACTCCGCCTCCACCAAAATCCGAAAAGCCTTGGCAAACAGATAATCCCCCATCAGCACCGAGATGAGATTGGTCCATTGGGCATTGACGGTTTCCTGGCCGCGGCGCAGGTCCGATTCGTCGACAACGTCGTCATGCAGCAGGGTGGCCGTGTGGATAAGCTCAATCGCCAGCGAAGCATCGACAGAAAATTCGGTGAAATTGCCTCCCGCCCTGGACGACAAAAACAGGAAGGCGGGTCGGATCCTCTTGCCTCGGGTCTTGAGCAGATGACGGGCGATTGAAGTGATCAGCGGCGTGTCTCCCTTGAGATAATCGTTCAGCTTGCGGCTGAATTCCTCCAGGTCCGCCTTGACCGGTTGGGTGTAATCGAGCATATGGTTAGTGTCGAGCACGGTCTGTCAGCCTCTTCTGGTCATAACTGTGTTTCTCGAAGCCGGAAAATAGGCCCGTTGGGCCGATTTGTCAATCCAATTCATTACCACCGTGATGCCGCGAATAAACCCACTGTGGCGCCGCATCCGCCAATCATGCAATCATTTACACAGAAGATCAACAAGTGCCGCCCGATAAGCCGGGTCATTGAAATACACCCGCTCGTTGTGCCCTCCGCTGAGTTGCACGAATTGCTTTGGCTCCACGGCACGCTCGAACAGCTTCTGCCCCATTCTGAACGGTATCAGGTCATCGCCCGGTGAATGAGCCACAATTACCGGGCAACCACAGGCCGATATTTTGTCCACGGAGTCGAATTTGACGCGAAGCAGCAGCCTAACGGGGAAAACGGGAAACATCAGCCTGCCCATCTCCCCGGCGGATGTAAAGGATGATTCGACAATGAGGCCGCCGCAATCGACGCGACTGGCCAAATCGATCGCCACCGCTCCGCCCAGGGATCGCCCGAAGACGACTATGTCTTCGGGCCTGATGCCTTTTTTGTCCACCAGCCAGCGATAGGCCGCCATTGCGTCAGCATACACATTCGCCTCGGTCGGAGAACCCGACGACCGGCCATAGCCACGGTAGTCGAAGATCAGTTGGCTGACACCCAGTTCGGCGAGGTAGGTGATGGTCTCAAAGCGATGAGAGATGTTGCCGGCATTTCCATGGCAGAAAAGAACCGTCCTGGCGGTCTCGCAGTCGGCGCCGGCAGGTGCTGCGGCCGGGAAATACCAGCCATGAATCCTGTCGGCGTCCTCGACATTTATATATACGTCTTCAAAAGCAAGGTTCAACTCGTCGGGCGTCATCGCCATCTCTTTGGCCGGATAGAAGACTATCCTTTTCTGGTAGAAATAGAAAAAAACTACGAACGCCAGCAGCACCACCACCGCCGCTATTAACAGCCACATAAGCACCTTAGCCAAACTCACCCTGACAAACTGTCGACGATGCCCGATACTCCGATCGCCAATGTTTCTTTATTCCCACTCGATCGTAGCCGGGGGCTTCGACGAGATATCGTAAACGACGCGGTTAATTCCCTTGATTTCGCGAATAATCCGGTTCGAAATTTGAGCCAGAATGTCGTGGTCGATCCTGGCCCAGTCGGCCGTCATACCATCAACCGAGGTCACACCTCGCAAGGCCACCACGTTTTCATAAGTGCGCTCGTCACCCATCACGCCGACCGCCTTGATCGGCAGAAGTACGACAAAGGCCTGCCAGATGTCATCATAGATGCCCTGCCGGTGCAGCTCCTCGATGAATATGGCGTCGGCCTCTCCCAGAAGACGGCAGCGCTCTTTGGTAACGTCGCCCAGAATCCGCACCGCCAGGCCGGGCCCCGGAAAAGGGTGCCGCCCGATGAAGTCCCCGGGCAGACCGAGTTTTTCACCCAGGGCGCGAACCTCGTCCTTGAACAGCTCCCGGAGGGGCTCAACCAATTTCAGCTTCATGCGGTCTTTCAGGCCGCCGACGTTGTGATGCGATTTGATAGTCACCGAAGGTCCCTTAAACGAGGTCGATTCGATAACGTCCGGGTAGAGCGTCCCCTGGGCCAAAAACTCGACACCACCAATTTTCTCGGCCTGCTCCTCAAAAATGTCAATGAACGTGTTGCCGATTATTTTTCGCTTTCTCTCGGGGTCCGACACGCCCGCCAGCCGCTCCAGGAATAGCCCGGAAGCATCGATCGGGTGCAGATTGATGCCCAGCGTGCTCAACATTTCGGTGACGTCGGCAAACTCGTTCTTGCGCAGCAGACCGTTGTTGACAAAGACCGCCTGCAGGTCGTCGCCGATGGCGCGGGATATCAGGACGGCACACACCGTCGAATCCACGCCGCCCGATACACCGAGCACCACCTTGCCGTCGCCGACCCGACTGCGAATATCCTTTATCGAACTCTCGATAAAGGCCTCGGTGGTCCAGTCGCCCTTGAACCCGCAAATATCAAACAGGAAATTTTCGATGATAAGCTTGCCTTCGGCCGTGTGATGCACCTCCGGGTGGAATTGCAGACCGTAAATCTTTCGTTTCTCGTCGGCGATAGCCGCCACCTGCAAAGATTCCGTCGCGCCGATAGTATCAAATCCCGAAGGCAACTGCTCGATGGAATCCCCGTGCGACATCCACACCTGGCTGCGCCGGGGTATCCCGGAAAACAGCGGGCTGTCGGCCGTTACCTCAAAATGCGCGCGGCCGTACTCGCGCTTTTCGGATTTGACGAGCCTGCCGCCATACCTGTCGGCCAGAAGCTGCATCCCGTAGCAAATACCGAGTACCGGCTTGTCGATATCGAAAAAACCCCGGTCAAGGCGCGGCGCCTCCGGGTCGTGAAGGGACGCCGGTCCGCCGGATAAAATGTAGGCCCCCACCTGGCCGGTCTCGTAGCCGGACAAATCGGCGTTATACGGCACAATTTCACAGTAGACCCTGGCCTCGCGCACACGGCGGGCAATCAACTGCGTGTACTGCGAACCAAAATCAAGAATCAACACTATTTCATGATGTCCGGCCAATTCACTACTCTCCCTGTTCTTTAGGGTCCATGATCGTATCGGTCAGAAAGGCGTTGTCGGTATCGGGATAATCTTCCACGTAATGCAGGCCTCTCGATTCATGTCGGTGCAGCGCGGAAAGAACCACCAGTTCAGCGACCGTAGCCATATTTCTGAGTTCAAGAATTTTGTACGTGGCTGGTGTCGCCAGGTAGTACGGCTCTATCGCCCGCTTTATTTGCTGCACCTTCTCCAGGGCGAGTTTCAGTCGCTCAGAGGAGCGCACGATGCCCACGAAATCCGACATCACCCGTGTCAGTTGACGCCGATCATGGGTGATGATAATTTTCTCCTTGGGATAATTGAGCGATGAGTAAAGCGAATTGTTGATCGGCACGTACGTCGGGAAATCCGCGTGCGCGAAATAATCCAGCGATTTACCGACGGCCAGCTTGGCCATCACGACCGCCTCCAGAAGCGAGTTCGAGGCCAGTCGATTGGCCCCGTGCATGCCGGTCATGGCCACTTCGCCGGCCGTGTAAAGGCCCGGCAGGCTCGTTTCCCCTTCCAGCGTGGACATGACGCCGCCGCAGGAGTAATGAGCCGAGGGCACGACCGGGATGGGCCGCTCGGTAATGTCAATCCCGCGCCGGAGACACTCTTTATAGATATTGGGAAAACGTTTCTTTACGAATTCGGGGGCGCGATGGCTTATATCGACAAAAACGAATTCCTCGCCGCTTTCCTTAAGTTCACGGTCAATCGCTCGGGCAACGACGTCGCGTGGCGCCAGGTCCTTCAGTTCGTGAGTATCCTCCATAAGAAAACGCCCGTCGGCGGTCTTGAGCCGGCCCCCCTCGCCCCGGACCGCCTCCGAGATCAGAAAAGGCCAGCGACCGGGACTGTACAGGGCGGTGGGATGGAACTGGATGAACTCGAGGTTGGCGGCCGTCACGCCCGCCCGATAAGCTATCGCCACACCATCACCCGTGGCAATCGTCGGATTGGTGCTGTGGAAATATATCTGCCCCAGGCCGCCGGTAGCCAGCATCGTTACCGGCGCATAAAAGGCCTCGATAAGGCGCTCTTTCTCCGAAAAAGTGAAGGCACCGGCACAAACCTGCTGACCACCCGATGAATAAGTCATCAGGTCGATAACCATATGGTTTCGAAAAATGTCAATCGACTCGTGCTCGCGACAGGCACGCAACACGGCACTCTCCACTTCACGCCCGGTAAGGTCCCCGGCATGCACCACCCGGTTGGCGGAGTGCCCGCCCACCCCGCCCACGGCCAGGTGTCCATAAACTTGCGTGAATCTGACACCAAACGAGATCAATTCTTCGATCACCGACGGTCCGGCCTCGACAATCCGCTCCACCACCTCTTTATGGCACAGTCCGCCGCCGACTCTCAGGGTGTCCGCGATGTGCGTCTCAAACGAGTCTGTCCCCGATAACACGGCGGCGATGCCTCCCTGGGCGCGGTTGGTGTTGGTGTCCGTCTCACCCTTCTTGGTGATGATGGCAACCCTGGCCGTGGGTTCCTTGAGAACCACTTGTAGAGCGTAGAAAAGACCCGCGACGCCGCTGCCGACTATGAGAAAATCATATCGTCTTTCCACCGGACACCTACCCGCGCAAATGCAGCCTGACTGTTATATGTTCAATCAGTTTCTCTTCTCCCGGATCAAGATCAATCGATTGTGCAAGATAATAGATTTCCCGCCCAAAATCAAAGTCCCCAATTTTTACCCAGTCCTTGAAGGTGGTCAGCATGACGTCCGAATCATGACTGTCTGTCAGAGCCTTTATCCGCTCCAGTACGCCCCTGTCATAAACCTGGTGGTCGGATAGCTCCAGGGCATAATCGATATCCGGACAGAGCGCCGATACCTGTTTCTCGAGGGTCCGGAAATGACCCACTCCGGCAAAAAGAAACACTGATTTATCTTCGAGGTACTTGACCGAGTAGCTGGCCTCGCGGCCGACAATTTCTTCCGCCTCAAACGCCGCCGAATACAGGGCCGCCCCGGGGCTTAAGCGCGACAACCTGGCTTTCAAGGACTGCATATCGCGGGCAAATTTCGCGCGGGTAACAATGATCACGTCGGCCCGGCGCAACGACCTCAGCGGCTCCCGCAACAACCCGTACGGGAACATCTTCAGGCTCCTGCTTTTCACGGCCGCATCGAAGGCCACGATATCCAGGTCGCGGTGAAGCTGATGGTGCTGGAAACCGTCGTCAACAATGATGAGGTCAACTTTACCGGACCGGGCCAGCTCAACTGCGGCCGCCGCCTTGGTGGGACCAACCGAGAATACTGTCTCCGGCAACTGATATGCCAGCAGCATCACCTCGTCACCAGTGTCCAGCGTCTGTCTTTGCTGTATTTTGTAGCCGGGGGCCACGATGGATTCCCGGGACTGTCGCCCGTATCCGGAGCAAACGATGCCCACCCGCAAGCCCTCTTCCGTCAGAAAGCGCGCCAGCAGTTCCACCAGGGGCGTCTTGCCGGTGCCACCGACAGTAATGTTGCCTACCGATATCACCGGCAGGGCCAGCTTAATCCTGTGACGACGCTGCCAGGCGCGCGCCACGGCCGCTCCCAGGCGATAGAAGAACGAAACAAACCACAGCAGCAAAGCCACCAGTGCCCACAATGAGAAGCGAGGCCGCCGGACTACCTTTTTCCAGATTTTCTCAAACATTCTCAAGCCTGCTTATAATATAGCTGCCGGCCCGGGCTGTGGCAGAATTTTTCAGGTTTACCTCGGTTTTGATTTTGAACGTCTTCCGACCCCTGAAAACCTGCTCCACCACTGTCGCCAACTCTTCTTCCGATTTAACCATTGCCCCGAAATCGTTGGAAATAATGTAGTCCGCCGCTTCCTTTACATTGCTCAGGGATGGACCGAAAAGAACCGGCGTACCCGCCCAGACCGGTTCGAGGACGTTGTGACCGCCGAGGTTCGCCAGCGTCCCGCCCACAAAGGCCAGATCGGCCGCCGCATAGAGATCGTGAAGCAATCCCATCTTGTTCACCACTATCAGCCGACGGGGGCTGGCCGCTTCCGGGTACACCGAAAATGAGAGACCCATGCCCCGCAGCAGGGTTTTGATCTCCTCTACACGCTCCAGGTGCCGCGGGGCCAGGAGTAGACTGAAGCGTTCATCGGCTGACGCCAGCTTTTTGAAAAGACGCGCCAGGGCTGCCTCCTCGCCGGGCCGGGTGGAACCGGCCACCAG
>CBFCYQ010000122.1:0-8732 GCA_965602205.1 uncultured bacterium
ACATCTGCCAAACCTGTATTTCCGGGAGGTTCTCGGAGCCGGGGAAGTGCAACCTCTGCCGGGGTTGCTCCAGCACGTAATCATGAAATCTCTTGAGCACGGCATATCTGACCGCGCCCCGGGCCCCATCTACGATGTCAAGATTGTCGTGTGATACCGCTGCAACGTTGGCCAGGTAAAGGTCCGAGGAATCGTTCCTCTGGTCATAAAGATTGACTATGGAATCCAGGAAAGCCGGTTGAAACGTGATTTCGTGCCGGATGGCACCGTTGGTCTTTATGAGACGATAATCCACGTCGGGAAAGACATCAGGCCACATTACAGCATTGGAGTCGACACTCGGCTTACCCCAGTGAGGTGCATCATAGATGTGTATCCACAGCGAGTCCGACATCCTGAAAAAGACCACAGCCTCCAGCCTCTGTGATATGCGGTACGGGACGCCATTCCGGGTAACGGTCGTTGTCACCTGGCCGTGTTGATCGGCGTCGACTCTGAGCACGGCCCGTTTGATTGTGTAAAGACTGTCGTCAATGACAGTCCAGTTGTTATCAATCGCGGCCCACGCCCCGTCGGCCCGCTGGTAATTCCGCACAGGTCCACCCATCTGCACCCGGTAAGAACTGTGACCGGTTTGCCACTTCCTGAAGTCGACCGGTACTTCTGCCAGGGACGATGTCGCCAGCAGCATAGTTGTGATGAGATTTTTGAGCATGGTATAATAGGGTCACTTTCTCCCGTTTTTTGATACGTTGCTAGGCACTACCTGGAATTGCCCTTCCCGGTTTTCTTCTTAGTGCGCCCCCTGGTCTTACTCAGTGCTTCCTGCCGGATCTTTTCGAGCATGTTCCAGAATTTCTTTTGTTCTGTATCGGTGGGCGCCAGCTTCCGTCGCATTTCGATCATCTTAATAAAGTCTCCAAGTTTCGCGTTCTCCTTAAACGATTTCAACAACTCCTCATAACAACCCTTTATCAAATCATCAAGCATCGACAGGTCTTTGGGAAACCCGGAAGATTCAGCCTTTTTACCGGCCATCTCACTCACCCATCTCGACGATAAACAAATCGACTACGACCGGACCGGGGGCATTGGGATCACGCGCAATTTTGAAGGACTCGTTTCCCACGGCTCCCACTGCAAAAGCGCCATACTCATCTTTCGGCTGGACGGTTATCACGGGTGCTTGTATCTCCGCGGGTAGAGCGTTGCCGCGCCGGTCAAAGAGATCAGTGAACCGCACTTCCTGGGCGTCCTCGTCGACGGTCAGGGAATTGTACAGGATTGTGTTGGCTCCATCGACCGTCTCCACGGACAGAAACTCCACTATATTCAAGCCGGCTATACCCCACACGGTGACATTGGCTACCGACCACGCCCGCCGTGACATTATTCTCTCCAGACCTGATAACATGTTTCCTCCTTTAGCTGCGCGTCGGCGAACTGGGGCCTTCGAACGGCGGGTGAAAAGCCCGCAGCAGGGATCCGGACCGTTCGACAAACCGGTCAGCCAACTTCATCCAGGCCAGCGCTACGTGATCGTTTCTCTGCAGACCGGACATTTCTCTGGTGGCCGCAGCGTTGCACACGATCTCCAGGGCCCGGCAGGTCGCTGCCGCCTGGAGCAACGTATCCGCTCCGAACTGTCTCTCCGGGTCTACTTCCGCCTCTACAATACCGTTCGCCTCCACCACGGCCTGCTCGAGGATGACATCATTGTAGGAGCTGTCCACCGCGGAGAAGTCGAGAAATACTGTCTCGCCTGCCGCAATCTTCCCGGACGGGCATCGCCGGAGCCGTCCCGAAACCTGATCAACCTCATAATCATCACCCGCATCGTATACCAGAAAGGCCTGGTACCACACGGCCACTGTCTGGTTAGCCGTCAGTCCACCGGTGTCCTTCATCCTGAGTTTCCCACTGGCATAGTCAACGACGTAGTCATCGTTCTCAGTGTATATTGTGCCCAGAGAAGTATCTGAGGCGACGATCACCGAGCCACGAATCAGAGGATAGGCCGGCAGTTGGTTATCACCGGTCTGGAGACAAAGCCAGAACTGCATGAGGTCGTTGTTTTGTACGGATTTCACTATCAGACTATCGGGCTCTATCGATCCGCCAAAAAACGACGCCCAACTATCCGACGGCATTACAAGCGGTTCGTCAAAGTACTTGTCGCGAACGGGCGATGACACTACCAGGTACTGTTTGACAATATCGACGCTGGTATAAGACAACCGTCACCTCCTTACGCTCAAAGCGTTAATATCGGATATTGCCGTTATACGACTTCCCACCGGCCCGGTGCTAAAGGCGGAACTGGTCTCGATTTTCAGCCAGTAGTAAAGATTTTCTTCGATATAACGCTTCTGCCAGTCCGCCGGAATATCCCCGTAATATTCCCACAGCCGCAGTTCCTTGTCAGCCGAGTCAAGATGATAGTTGCCATCATGAGGTGTGAAGGCTCGCCAGCCGGACCCGTCCCAGTAGCTGTACACGACGGCTCCCCCGATGCCGACAACCGAGAGCAACACCCTGAGGAAGCGGAATGGTTGGGCCATCCCGACATAAACGATATCACCGATAGCCTTGACGAGAACGTTCGACGAGGAGTGGTAGATGTCGGCTGCCTCCGCGCTGGCGCACTGGTTCGTCACGTTCTCGTACGAAGCATAGACACTGCTGTACAGAAAAGCGGCGTCAAAAGCCTTCGCTTTCATGTCCAGAGCCGCCGGGTCCGAGAACACTCCCTGCTTGCGAGTGGTGTATTGCAGTTGAATCTGATTCTCGCCGACTGAAGCAAGGTACACTGCCGTCGGCACATTCCCGGCAAAAATCAACTGGGGCCGGTCACCACCGGCGGAGTCGAGCAGGACAAGCGCGCCCCAGTTACCGCCATCGAACTCCCGGTATCTTAGTTCACCGCAATCAAACACCACGCCCAGCAGGCCATCGCTGGACACCGCGGCGTCGAACTGCTCGTCGAAGCCCGACCCGGTGGCGACGTTGTAGGCATCTGACCAGGTGCTACCCGTAAGCGGCTTAGAGCGATGTGAAAGTTCAGCGTTGCCGAGCGTGTACACGACATGGAGGCTGACGGCACCGACAAGTATCTTCGAATAGGCCGAGGACCCGCCCGCCGTCAGAGCCTGTCCGGCATCAGATGGTCCGCTTCCCCAACTGAGACCGGAGTTTTCGGACGATTTCACATTTACGTAATAGCTGGCGTCGGTTTCTTTAGTCCATGACACCCACAGAGTCCCGCAGCTTTCGATCGCCAGCGACGGGTACCACGATGGATCGCCGCTAAAGACAACGACCTTGCTCCCGACCGACCAGTCACCATCGGCGAAAGTGAGCTTCTTCGCGACCAGGTAGTTGGTAGTATCCTCGATATAAACAACATGGACATTGCCGCTCTCGTCGAGGATACAGTCAAAGGGATGGTCAGCCGCGTCTGAGGCGATAGTCGTCAGCGGCGCCCACACCGTCTTGGGGGCATCGGAGTAAGTGTATTTGATTTCTCCGGCCGCAGCCAGGACTACCGCCACGCGCCGGCCGGTGTACGGACCCGATTCAACTTTAAGCAACTTCTTCTCGGTGGCGATACCGAGGGCGTTGGTCGATGTTGTATCAGCAACTTTCTTGTGCATTTTGCCTCGCTTTAGAATAAGGGGCCCGGCAATTCCGGGCCCCGGCGGCGTTAACTGTAAACCGTGTCCAGTACTACCGACGCCTCCCTGATGATCTTGGCATAGGAGACCGATTCGGTAATGACCGCTTCCTCGAAGCGCTGTTCGATTATTTTGTCGTACTCGATGATCAGGGGTTGCGTCACCACCTCTTCGACGGCAAAGCGGCTGTCCAGGCCGATGATGAGATCGTTGGCAACCGCGTCGGAGCGCACCAGCGTCGCCCCGAGTGGGTTGAACAGCTCTCCGGTCTTGCCAAAGCGGTAACCGGCCAGCGGGTCCTTGAACTCGTCCATGCCCAGGATGACCTTCATCTGGTTGATGTGGCAGACCATCGTGTTCAATTCAAATGGGGCGAAACTCGCCCAGAGATCGATCAGGTCCGCGTAAACGAGGGAACTGGAGGTGGCGCTGTTAATCACGGCCGCGGCATTGTCGTTACCGTCACCGTTTATGATGCAATCCACCAGCATTCCGATTTTGTCCGTCTGAATCTTGAACCCGACATACCACAGGAGAACCCGGAACTGCGACGTGCTGCGATAGCGCAGCGCCTTGTAACTGGTTTTGAGCGCCAGACCGTAGTCAGTTACATTGACGGCGTGCTTTTGCTCGGTCACCAGCAGTTGCGGAATATCCGCCCCCTCACCGACAGGTCGCAACGAAAGCTTACTGTCGTCGGAGGTGTCGATGAAGAAAGGCGTGTACTTGTTAGTGGCCACAGTGGTACTGTTGGCCACCAGCCGGGCCAGTTCCGGACGCATCGCCTGGCCTTTCTTTATCTCCCGGAGCATGAACTCAGGCAGGAGCGCCGGTGCCTGCTGGTAGAACTGTTCCACCGTGGTGGGTGACTTGCCGCCCAGGCGCACGCCGGCCAGGGCCAACTGGCGTTCGAAAGCATCCAGCGGGCACCCGGTCGATGACGGATCATACTCGTCGCATTCCAGCAACTCCGTGAGGGACATCCCCCGCGCTTCCGCTTCCAAATAGAGATCTTTGCCGACGTTGATGGCTGCGGCCCGGCCCAGGTCTACTGCTCCGATGACACCATCATCTTTCTGCGTCTCTTGCTGGTCCGCAAAGGCGACTGAATTCAAAAACTGCCGAAAATCCATGGTTAAATCCTTTCTAACTGAGAAAGATGACACAATCGGTGGTTCCGTTGACCTCGAGGACGATTCCCCGGCCGATATGACCACCGTCGGGAACCGTGCCGCTCGGCGCTTTCTTGACTGTCCCGTTGGCGCCGCCAACGACGCGGTCGCCCACAGTCGGCACCGTCGTGGTCACTGCCAGGCGACAGATGCCACCTATCTGTACCGCCGCCAGCCGCTGCCCGTCATCACTGTCTGTCAGGGTCAGGCTGATCAGTTTGCCGAGGACAATGTTGCCGTCGCCGATCGGGCCCGCCTCGTTGTCGTCGGTGAGTGTGACCGGCTGCCCGATATGGGTATCCTTGAGGTCATCGACGCTAGCCGTCTGACTGATCTTGAAGGTGGCCAGCACGGGTGCAATTGTCTCCAGGTTTTGCTCTCTAATTGACATATGGCTCCTCACCTGCTTGTATATTCGCTACTGTTATGACCGGGAGAGACTCCCACGGGCCGGGATGAATATCCCCCATGATTACTTAAATACCGAGAGGTCTTTCATACGGCTGCTGTCAGGCTGCAAGCCGCCTGTGAGACCGAGACTGGCCGGAAAAGCGTCGCGAAAGCAGGCCGAAATTCTGCGGTACTGCCCGATCAGCTCCCCGGCCTCAAGAGAATCCAGTACCTCCACGAAAGCCAGAGCGTCCTCAAGGCGACCGTTCTTTCGGTCGGCCACCGCCAGGGCCTTGGTCATGCCGCTTATCCGCTCAATATAGTCCCGGCGCAGGAGACTGAGATCAGCGCTCGCCTTTTCGGCGGTTTCGAGCACAGCACCGATCTCCGCCAGCCACTCCTTCAGCCGGTCGAAATCGACCAGCGCGAGTTGCTCTTCGTTCAGTTTATTCTGCAACTCCGCTACGAATTCACGATGGTTAGTTCTTTCTGTCAATGTCCTCTCCTGACTGATCCGTTAGATAGAATTCGATTCTTCCCAGCCGCCTCTCAATTTTCTTCGAAAACTCGAAGAACTGTTCCCTGCTAACGACCCCCTCTTTCAGAATCACCTCGATATTGGCTAGTTTTTTGTCGAGCCTCTCCACAACCGCACCTTCCGCCTTGGCCGCCAGTTCAATTTTTAACGACTGGATGGTTAGGAAATAGGCGGCTGCCACTCCGAGGATGAGTCCGAGCAGGTTTAGTGATGTCTTGGAGATACTGAAGCTGTCTCCCCTTTTGGCTGTCTTCATAAAACACCTTTTATGTTGACCCCCGGAAAACCCGGTTGTCTCTTTAGGTTGTCAGTGTGAAGGAAACAATATGTCCCTGCGCGCTTTTATACCCGGTTTGGCGGCGGCTGTCATACTCCTGCCGGGCTGCGGTGAAGATGACGGCGTTTCTTCGCAGCCGCCCGACTACGTTAACGGTCTGACGCTGATGGGCCTGGTCGATGGTCGCACGTTGCAGTACATCCAGACCGATACCACCACTTCCTTTGATCCGGTCTATACCGTCGCCGTCACCATGGAGTCAAAAACCGTCCGGATAGCAGGGGCCGGCGACGAGTGGATCGTCATGCAGGCCGACAGCCCGCTGATCAACCTTCGCATCACCGGCGAGTCTGTTATACAAAACGGTTACTGGCAGAGCCCCAACGATGTCGATTCGCTCTTCTACATTCCCGTTCCGCCGGTGGTCATGATGCGCTCACTGTGGCCTCAGAGGAGTTGGGAGGGGTTTACACCGCGCCTGGCCGCAGGAGAAACCGAGGTCATGCTGCCGTTCTATTACTCCAATTTCGGTTTCTCCTTCATTCGTACATTCACTGACCGGCTGTCGGTCCTGGTCCCGGCCGGCTCCTTTGAGACCTACCATTTCTCGGTCGACCTTTTCGTCAACCCGTTCGACAGTTTGCCCACAGCCCGTGTGGACGAATATTATGCACCCAACGTCGGCCTGGTGCGACTCTCGCTCCGCGGTGGTCCCCTTGTCAGAACTCTCAGCCTGGTAGACTATTTCTAAGCGGTGAGCCTGTAAAACAGGTGCCTTTCCTGGCCGTCGAGACGAATGGCTTTCACCATGAATCTCCCGGTGAGCGGCCCGCTCAGTTTCATGAGACAACTTCCGTCGCTCTCGGTCAATTCCAGCAGGTTGCCGGTGGTTCCCTCGTCACGAACTACCTCCGCACAGACGTCTTTGACCGAAATCTCGTCGGCAATAAAGCGCCCTCCCCGCATAAGACGGGAGAGGTTAAGCTGTCTTATGACGAAGCGCCGCTTCCGACCGTGGGCTTCCAGACCGAGGGTGGCGTGGGAACGATCCTTTCGATAGGTGAGCGAATATGTGTCGGCAACCTCGTCCTCCCGTCTTCCGGGCAGGTAGCGCTGACCCTGAGATGTGGCCGGATTCTGACCTACCGGCCACAGACGTACGCCCTGCCGGGTCATGATACGTCGGCTGACACGGTCGAGAGTGTTAGCATCGGCCACGGCAAAACGGATCATCACGATGGAATGGCGCCCCTTCCAGGTACCGACGCACCGAGCATCAAGACCCTCATCGGGCAGCAGTTTTATCTCCACACGCCTGATCGGGGAGGACTGACCGGCCAGGTAATTCTCGAGCTGAGTCATCGAACAGCGCTCTTTGCCCCGGTAGCCCACGAGATAGCCATAAGCTTTGTCGAACCCGATTGTTCCGGCACCGTCGAACAGCGAAACCAGATCACGCCCGAGCGCCCGGCCGTCGGCGCGCCGAACGTCCAGCACACCGCCTTTGCTGCTCAGATACACCGGGACCGATTCATAATATGGGACAACCAGATACTCCTGATCGCCTTTGAGACCACCCGGGTGGGTCACGACAGGAATGGAGACCTTCAAAGCATTCCCGCCGGCGCCCAGATGCAGGTCTTTGGACACGGCCGTATCCGGAACGGCTCCGCGGTAGACCAGCGAGGTTTCAAGGACGCGCTCAATCCGCCGGTAGTTATAGTAACAGGTTCCCCGAGTGTCGCTCCCTCCGGCGCCGGAAACACCCCTGTCCGCCGGGTATTCCCGGAACGGCTCGTGTTCGCAGGTGCGAATGTCCTTGCGGCAGATGGAGCATTCCGGGAAGAGGAAGGTAAATCCGATTGAGCATTCTTTGTAAACGCCGCCATCGATGTTCTCCCGCAGGCTTTCGGAACCATCGGCGCTCTTCAGCCAGTAAAAATAACTCTTTACCCAGGTTTTCCCCTTGCGTTCCACGACGGTGGCATGGAAACTCCGGCCGACGGGGAGCTTGTCCTTGCGATGGCCGACCATCACCGGCGCGTCAACCAGCAGTTCGGCCAGACGCGGCAATTCTTCGGCAGGAAAACGTCCGCCAAAGCTGTTCACTTCGTCGGAAGCGACATACATCGCCCGAACGTATACATCCGCCTCGCCTATTTCCTCCGGCGGATTGATGTTCTTGTTTATCAATGCTACCATATCCGACGGAAGTTTGCTGTCGGCAGCATCAACCAGCCAGGCAGTCACCCGGCCCAGGCTTGCACCCATTTAGCCTCCAGTTCTTTGCCTTTATAGAAGCGTGTTCAGTTTTTGAACAGTAGCAGATTACCACCTTTTTTGTGCAACCGACTACTCTGTGAACCGTCCTGAAACGGATCCGGAAAGAGGACCAAATCGGCCGTTTTTAGTGCCGGACAAGCGCTTACCGCCTCGGCGTCTGCGGGCGCCAGGCGGCACATGGTTTGCTTAAATGGCCTTTGAGTATAAGTCTAAACCTTAGGTGGTGATACAGATGGTGGTATACAGACATCAGAAGAGAGCATACTTCAAGTGGATCCTGGCACTGATAATATTCATCCTTGCGATGACTGTAACCTTCTCCGAAGTGTACGGGATAAATGTCCCGGCAGGATGCACTCCCTATTACCAGGGGAGCACCAGCGCCAGTACGGTTGTGC
>CBFCYQ010000123.1:0-8669 GCA_965602205.1 uncultured bacterium
AAAGCCGGATCAGCGGACATCTTTTTCGATATGGTATCACACGCATGGATAACGGTTGAATGGTCACGACCGCCAAAGGCGCTGCCAATTGCCTGCAGGGAAGTGCTCGTCAGCGATCGGGAGAGGTACATAGCAACCTGCCGGGCCAAAGCAATGTTAGACGTCTTCTTTTTGGCCTTCATCATCTCCGGTTCAATATTGAAATGTTCGGATGCCTTTACTTGAATAGTCTCAATCGTGATGTCCTTCTTGCGGCTGCTGATGCTGTCCGAGAGGACCTTCTGCGCCAACTCCAGATCAACCGGCGTGCGCTTCAGTGAGGAGTAGGCCAGAATTCGGATGAGGGCCCCCTCCAGTTCGCGAATATTCGATGATATCTTGTCGGCAATAAACCGGATAACGTTCTCCGGAAGGTGCGTTCCCTCGGACTCCAGCTTCTTGTGAAGAATAGCGGTCCGTGACTCCAGGTCGGGTGCCTGAAGATCGGTCACCAGTCCCCAGGAGAAACGCGAAAGCAGACGCTCCTCGAGCCCCTTAATTTCTTTCGGGGGCCGGTCCGACGTGAGGATAATCTGCTTACCGAAATGATAGAGGTTGTTGAAAGTGTGGAAGAACTGCTCCTGCGTGGATTCCTTGCCGGTGAAGAACTGGATGTCGTCAATAATCAAAACGTCCACATCCCGGTAAACGCGAGTGAAGTTCGAGATGGAACGGTCTGAAATGGAGGCAATGAAGTCCGAGAAGAATTTCTCCGAGGTAGCATAGATAATACGCTTGTCCGGAAATGATTCGCGGATGGAATTTCCGATGGCCTGCACAATGTGCGTCTTACCCAGCCCCGTGCCGCCATAAATGTACAGCGGGTTGTACTTCGTAAGACCCGGCCCCTCGGCCACCGCCTGGGAAGCGGCGTAAGCAAATTCATTAAAATTTCCCACTACCAGCGTGTCAAAGGCATACCTGGTGCTCAGGTTGTGATTGCAGCTCCGGCGTGCCGGTCGAATGGCCGCCCGGTTACCATTGCCGCCATTGAACAGGTTGAACGAAATCTGATCATCGAATTCGTTATGCCCCGTTATGACGTATATGATATCATATCGCTTGCCGAGCACCTCGACGCACGCCTCGTCGATAAGCTCGGTAAAATGGCTTTTTAACCAGTCAGCCACAAACTGGTTCGGAACGGCGACTTTGAATTCTCCGTTTGTTGTCGCTTCCCCTTTTGTCGGCTTAAGCCAGGTGTTAAACGACTGGTCCGTCACACGATGCGACATGTAATTCAGACAGTTCTTCCATTCCGGCGAGTTACTAACGGTGTTTGGCGGTAGCAAGGCTTCCCCTCCTATACTGTTAACAGGTACCCCAAAGGATAACTCCCTGCATTTCATTACATTCTGGTCTAGCGCGAGAGAGTAGAGGCTATGTTGCCCACATCGTTATCCACAATCGGATGTGTTTTTTCAGGTGGGAATCTTATGGTGGATAAAGGCTTTTGCGGCCCCGGTAAGAATTATCCACAACTTATTAACATATTGCCACTCAGTCGCTTTCATGACTATTTATAGACATGTACCGAAGAGTCGTCAAGGGGTAGACAGCATTATATTTGGTAATTTGTGAACTGGTTGTTCAGTACTGCCTTAGCGAAAGAAAAAAACACCGGCTGTCCGGCCCGTAGCGCGAGTGCGTCACCGATTAATATTCGTACCGCCTTAAGGGTGTTTCTTTACATTAACTTATCAGTGATGCATCTGTTCTACTGCGTGCGCGAGCTTTTCGAACAATGCAATCTGCTCAGGGGTACCGTCGGTGGCGGGTGGATGACCGGCGTCGGAGGCCTCCCGCATGGATGTAGCCAAAGGAATTTCTCCGAGAAACGAGACCCCCAGACGTTCCGCCAGCATCTTACCGCCGTCTTTGCCAAAGATGTATTCCCTCTTCCCATCGGTCTCGAAATAAGCCATGTTCTCAATTACGCCGATAACCTCCAGATTGGTCTTCTCGGCAAGGCGGGCTACTCGTCCGGCTACGTGGGTTGCCGTGGACTGGGGTGTCGTTACCACCAACAGCTCCGCATTGGGAATTGACTGGGCAATTGTCAGGGTGACATCACCGGTACCCGGCGGCAGGTCAAGAAAAAGGAAATCCAGATCGTCCCACATAACATCGCCGAGAAACTGGTTGATTGCTTTGTGCAGCAGCGGACCCCGCCATATTACGGGATCGTCCGGATTGACGAAAAATCCCATCGAGATAATCTGGAGGTTGTCGCCTTTGCGCAGGGGAACAATCTTGTCATCGATAATCGTCGGCTGGCCGCTTACCCCCAGCATGTGGGGTATCGAGAAGCCGTAAACATCGGCATCCAGCAGGCCGACTTTATGACCGAGCCGGGCCAGAGCCGTGGCGATATTCGTCGTGACCATGGACTTGCCGACGCCTCCTTTTCCCGAGGCTACGGCTATGAAACGTTTGGCGAAATTCAGCACCGTGCCTGCCTGCTCCGCGGCCGCCGTCCCGTGACCCAGCTTCTGTTTGAGCTGCTCTCGTTCGTCGTCCGACATCACGTCGAAAACCACCTTAACCGTTTCCACGCCCTCGATGAAGGTGACACCCCTGACGATATCATCCTTTATTCTGGCTTTCATGGGACAGCCGGCAACCGTCAGGTTGATGCTGACAGTGACATTACTCCCGTCGATGTCGATGGATTTTACCATATCCAGTTCGGTCAGAGGTCTTCCCAGTTCGGGATCGTCGATCCCGCTCAGAACGTGAAGAACGGCTTCCTTAGTAAGCATGATGGCCTTTCTGCATTTTCGTTTCAGTCAGTACTACATCTTCTTTACACAGGCGGTACCTAATATACGTAAATTCCCCACAAATTAAAGAAATTAGATAAGGACCTCCGACCGCACTCAACTGCCCTGAGGCGGGTGCCGGCCAGTGCGCCACCCCTTACTTAAGCATAATCATTTTTCTGGCAATGGTTTTATTGCCGGCAATAACCCGGAAAAAATACACCCCCGAGCTGACCGGTGCGCCGGCTCCGTCGTTGCCGTTCCAGAGTACGCGGTGAGTTCCCGCCGGTTTGGATTCATCTATCAGTTGCCGCACTCGCCGCCCCAGAATATTGAAAATGGAAATGGTTACATGCGAGCGCCCGGGCAGACCGTACTCGATCGTCGTCGACGGGTTAAATGGGTTAGGATAGTTCTGGCTGAGCGACAAAGTGCCGGGCAGTTCAGCAGCCGATTCATCGTTGACATCCGTCACCACCCCGGCCGTTCCGGCCAGGATAGATTTCAGAGCCGTGATGGAACTCAGGCGGTCACCACCGCTGCCGACTCCGAACTTGAATAGCACATACTGGCTGTCACCCGGATTAAACGTGAGTGGGCCACATGCGGCAAGCATCCGGCGGTCGCCCGGGGAAAAGTCCAGATCGCCCGTGCCCGTGCCCGGGTCGCCCGAATGCATATAGGTCAGGTCATTGCCTCCCCAGTTGTACAGGCTGCCGTCCGCGGTGAGGCCCTGCAAACAGTTGTATGTCTCGACCGCATTGGCGGGATCGTTCCCCGAAAAAAGTTTGACAAAGGCGGTCATGTCCAGGTTTCGGTGTTCAGCTATCGGAAAGCCGTCGAAATACGCCGTGTCGCCCGAAGAGGGCACGACCGGGCCGTAGATCAGCCTGAAACCGCAGGCCGGCGGTTGCGAACCATAATAACTATCGTCGTTGTCGGCATTATAGCAGAAAAACAGATCCTGGGTGCTGTCACAGCCGACCAGGTCATCGCCGTATCCACCAAGGTCAGGGTCGGCCCACAGACCGATATGGAAATCACTGATGCTATTGGGTCCCCTGTTATAAAGCTTGTACTGAATAAAGACCGTCGACCTCAAAGCTGAGTTCGGGTCATAGCGGTCGTACGCCCAGAAAGTCTGCCGCACCTCGACCCCCAGCGGCGCGGTGCTTCCCGAGCCGTTAGTGTGCAGCGCGGGGTTGGCATCGTTAAATACTGCCCAGAGCATCTGGTCGCCCCGCATGGGCGGTAACCCATGGCATGTGACGGGCGCACCCTGGCTGACCGGCCAGTCGCCGTAATCATCATTCGGATTGGACGCCAGGCTGTCCGAGTAGAGCTTGTATATCCGGTAGGGATAGATGTCCGGCTGAAAAGAGCTGTCGGCCATCGGGCCCGGCGTGTACTCGGAGCCGTACTCGGCCACGGCCACTCTCACCTGGCCGCCCACCTTTCCCCCCAGCCACAGCCCGGCCGCGTACATCGGCGATTTTATGTTTATCCCACTTTCGATATCCCAGATGCTGCTGTATGGATAGAAGGTCCCGTAGTCGTAGCCGAAGACACCGGCCAGGTCGCGCCCGAAGCCGCCATAGTTGGTGACAAACATGAGGATATAGTTGGGATCGATAAACTTGGCTTTGTCGAAACTGGCGGACCGGGCCGGGGCCAGGCCTTTATCGGCCGGCAGCCCAGGCGAGGCCGTCGAGACAAGAGCACATAATGATGCAATCACCAAAACAGCCGACTTGAGCGCTTTCATGATTATCTCCTCCGACGAAATTGATTACAATGGTTACAACACAATGTCTGCGCGAAGATGCAGCCATAGACCTTTTGAAAATATACAAAATAAACCACCATTGTCAAACGGAAAGGGCCGCCGGACAAAACCGGCCGGAATGGCAGGCAGGCTTTCAGGCGTCGGAGATACCTGAGCCGTTTTCCGAGGGCGCCGTCGGCGGCTGTGGAGAACGGCGGTGCACGAACAGCACAAACACCAGCAGAAAGACAAGGGAACAGCTTATGGCGGCGTCGGCAATGTTAAACGTCCACCACCGGTCCAGGTGAAAACCGAGGATATCAATATCAAAGAAGTCGACGTCGATGAAATCGACCACGCGGCCGAAGCGAATACGGTCGATCAGATTACCGATGGCCCCGCCGGCTATCAGCGCCAGCGGCCAGGAATAAAAGGTATAGTTGCGATAGTGATAAACGTAGTACAGCAGGAACCCAAGAATCAGGATGCCGGAAACCAGGTAATAGGTGGAAGAACCAAAACTGGTACCGAGGGCGCCGCCTTTGTTGAAAATGAGACTGAACATCAGAAACCGACCCAGAATCTCCCGGGAAGGCTCGCTGGAAAGGTTTTGGATGGCCAGGTATTTGGTGACCTGGTCCAGAACCACCACGACCAGCATCAACAAAATCGGCCAGAAAAGCTTCTTGGAGGTGTGCCTATCCAGACTTGATATCCTCTTCGGCTGATTTGCACTCAATGCACATCCGGGCGTGGGGAACGGCCTGGAGGCGCGCGGTGCTGATCGGCTTGTTGCATCTCTCACACAGACCGTACGTCCCCTCCTCGATCCGTCTCAGGGCTTCGTCAATGTGGTAAACCAAGCGGCCGGACTTGGAAGCAAACATAAAAGCCAGCTCCCGTTCCATGGCGTCGGTTCCCTGGTCGGCCATGTGGTACGAGTAGGATGAGAGATCACCGGTGGAATCCTTGATCGTCGTCGAAATGTGAGACTTCATGGTCTCTTTCATTTCGTCGATCATGGCCTTCTTCTTCTCCTCCAGAAGCTTTTTGTACTTTTTCAGCTCAGCTTTTTTCATCGGTATCCCCGATTTGTTCAACAGTGATCAGAATAGTCGCCGGCACACCGTTTATCACCCAGTCCCGGCTGTCCGTGTTTTTCTTCAACTCGTCGGCGCTGTCGGCGGGAGTGAAGCTGGTGGCCAGCGTCTCATGACTTATCCAGTCGGCATGTTTGATCGCGGCATTTTTCAGAGTGCCAGCAGCCGTGTGATAGGAAATCTGAACATGATCGGTCACTTCCAGCCCCTGCGCCTTCCGCTGGTTCTGAATCTTGTTCACCATCTCCCGCGCGAAGCCTTCATCGCGCAGTTCATCCGTGACCTCGGTGGCAATCACCACCGTCACGTTGCCGTCACTCTCCACGGCAAAGCCCTCTTTCTCCAGGCGGCTGACTTCAACTTCGTCGGCTGCGAGGGTGATCTCGCGGCCGTCCGCCATGACGGTGAACTCTTTGGTCAGAGTGGACTTCTTGACGGCTGCCGAGTCCAGGGCGCCGACCGCCGTGGCCGCTTCCTTAGCGCGACCGCCCAGGCGCGCTCCCGCTACCTTGAAATTGAGCTTCGCCGCATAGCTGATATACCGGTCGAGATCGTCGGAGGCGGCGACTTCCTTCATGTTCAACTGGTCTTTGATCATAGCCTGGTAGTCATCCAACTGCCCCGCCTTGAAGCTTTTCGGCAGGCCGATCATTATACGGCTGAGCGGCTGGCGGACTTTGAGGTTTTTTCGCGAGCGCGCCGCCCGCCCCAGCGAGATGAGTTTCTCCGCCAGGTCCATAGTCTCTTCCAGTTGCGTGTCAATCAGTGCTTCATCCGGCTCGGGAAACGACGTCATGTGTACCGAGAGCGGGTAACCGTGCTTCTGACGTTCATTCCCGGTCAGTTCCGTCCACATCAACTCCGACATAAAGGGCGCCACCGGCGCCGTCAGGCGGCACACTCCCGCCAGGATGCGGTAGAGCGTCAGATACGCCCGCATTTTCGACGGATCGTCAGCCTTGGCCCAGAACCGGCGGCGGTTGTTGCGCACGTACCAGTTGGACAGCTCTTCGATGACGAAGTTCTGTACGGCCCGCACCGGCCGCGTGATCTCGTAGCCGTCAAAGGCCTCCCCGACCTCCCGGACCATCGTGTTATACCGCGAGACTACCCAGCGATCAAAACGCTCCGGCTCGCCGGCTTTGCTCTCCAGGTAACTCTCGACCGACAGTCCGGCCTCCTCCGCCCGGTCGATCACCTCGTCGATGTTGGCATAGATGGCGAAGAACGTATACGTGTTGCGCAGGGTGTCGAAGTATTTCCGCACCACCTCCGTCAGGCCTTCGGCATCAAACCGCGTCGGCAGCCACGGGCTGGAAGTCGTCACCAGGTACCAGCGGACCGGGTCGGCACCGTACCGCCCGACTGTCTCGAACGGATCGACCACGTTGCCCTTGTGCTTCGACATCTTCTTGCCTTCTATGTCGAGTATGAACTCCAGCACGATGACGTTTTTGAACGGCGCCTTGTCGTACAGAAGGGTGGAGATGGCCAGCAGGGAATAGAACCAGCCCCGCGTCTGGTCGACGGCCTCGGAGATGAAGTCCGCCGGGTACTTTATTTCGAATTCTTCTTTGTTCTCGAACGGGTAGTGCCACTGGGCATACGGCATCGCGCCCGAATCGAACCACACGTCGACCACCTCGGGGATGCGGCTCATGGTGCTGCCGCACTCACACTTGAGCTTGACCTCGTCCATCATCGGCTTGTGCAGGTCGATTTTCTCCGGAGCCTTGACCGCCTCCTGGCGCAACTGCTCGATTGACCCGACGGCCTTCTGCTTGCCGCATTCGGCGTCGTCGCAAATCCAGATAGGAATCGGCGTTCCCCAGAAACGCTCTCGCGAAAGCGCCCAGTCGACGTTGTTCTCCAGCCAGTCCTGCATCCGCCCCGTGCGGATATCGTCCGGATGCCAGCCGATGGCGTTGTTGTTTTTCAGAAGCTGCTCTTTGAATGCCGTCGTCTTCAGATACCACGACTGCCGCGTGATATAAACCAGCGGCGAATCACAGCGCCAGCAAAACGGGTAGTTGTGGGCGTATAGCTCCTGCTTGTACAGCTTGCCGCCGGCTTTCAGGTCCTTGATGATGATCGGGTCGGCGTCCTTGATGAACATGCCGGCGTACTTTCCGGCGAAATCCTTGAAAATGCCGTTGGCCTCGATCGCCTGGAACACCGGCAGATTATACTGCTTGCCGGCTTCGTAGTCGTCGGCGCCGAACCCCGGCGCGATATGAACAATACCCGTACCGTCATCAAGCGTCACGAAATCGGCGTTGATCACAAAAAAGGCCTTTTCCCGCTGGTCTTTGAACGTATCAAAAATCGGCTCGTACCGCCGGTTGAGGAAATCCTCTCCCCGGAAACGCTTCAGCACTTTTTTGCCCTCGCCGAATACCGCCATCACCAACGCCTCGGCCAGAACGTATTTGTCCCCCTCGTGCTCGACCATCACGTAGTCGGCATACGGACTCATACAGAGCGCCGCGTTGGACGGCAGCGTCCACGGTGTGGTGGTCCAGACCAGGTAGTAAAAGTCGTCATCAGCGGCCTTGACCTTGATAAATACCGAGGGATCCTGGACCTCTTCATAACCCTGGGCTACTTCGTGGCTGGACAGACCCGTCTCGCACCGGGGGCAGAACGGCACCGTCTTGTACCCTTCGTAGATTAAGCCCCGGTCGAAGAAATTCTTGAGAATCCACCAGACGGTCTCGATATAGTCATTGGTCAGAGTGACATAGGCGTCATCGAGGTCCAGCCAGTAGCCGATGCGGCGGGTGATTTCGCTCCACTCGTCGAGATACTTGAAAACCGACTTTTTGCACTGCTCGTTGAACCTGGTGATACCGTACTCGATCACTTTATTTTTCGAATCGAGATTTAGCGCTTTCTCGACCTCGATTTCCACCGGCAGACCGTGGGTATCCCAGCCCGCTTTGCGGTCTACCCGGAACCCGCGCATGGCCTTGTAGCGGCAGACTAAGTCCTTTACCGTGCGGG
>CBFCYQ010000124.1:0-8654 GCA_965602205.1 uncultured bacterium
AACATGTCCTTGAACTCTTTCTCGGTAGCCAGTCCAACGTCGTCAGTCCCGCAGGTCTGCTTGAGCAGATCGAAGTCTATTTTGTACGACGCCGGCAGAACGGCCATGGCCATCTTGCCACCGATTTTGACCACCACCGTCTTGGCGAGTTCCTTGCCGGGGATATGAGCCGAGGCCGCGATGGTCTGGGCGGTGTAGGCCCGCGAGTGACTGATAGTCACATACCTGATATCGTTGCTGTCGAGAAAATCTTTGAGCTTCTTGACGGGCATAAATACCTCCTCGAGGATTTTTTCGGACCTTATCTGGAATCCGAGCCGCGTCGGATTTTTTCGTCCAATTTACTTCGGGAGAGAATCTAAGTAGCCGCATCTGAAAATTACCATGCGGCATAGCCGTTTGCAAGTGCTTTCTTTTGGCCGGCGGCGCCGGGCTATGAGCGTATTTTTATATCCTGAAGCTGTTTCCAGGTGCCCTCCGAATGCCAGATATCGAGAAACTCTTCGATGGAAGCGGCTTCCCTGCTCGCCCAGGCATCGACCAGTGGCCGACGCAGAAGTCCTTTCAGGCTTGCGAAGGCCGGCTGGGCTCTCCCGGCCAGATCGCGGGCCACTGTCTCGGCATCTTCCTGCAACTTATCGGGCGATGACACTTGATCGATAAGGTTTAACCCCACGGCCTCTTCGGCCGAGTACATCGCACCGCTCAGCAGGATTTCAGAGGCGTTTTTGGCGCCGGTGCAGAATTTGAGTATATCGACGCTCCCGGCGAACACGCTGGCGCCGAAGGTGACTTCATTAAGCGAGATTCTCGCCTTCCCGGAGACCATGAGGCGATAGTCACAGGTCGTGGCCAGCATACAACCGCCCGCCACGGCATGACCGTTCAAAGCCGCAATAACCGGCTTGGGAAACACAAAGAGATAGGCCAGAAGGTCGGTAAACTTCTTCAGGTAACGGGCAAACGATTCTCGGGGGTGGCCGAGAAACTCCGGGATATCGAAGCCAAAGGAGAAGAATTTGCCATCCCCGGTAAGTACGACCGCTTTCACGTCGGGGTTTTTTTTCATGTTTTCAAAAGACTGCCGAATTTCTTCGACCATGGGTTCGTTGAGGGCATTGACCTTGCCTCGGCTGAGAGTCAATGTTGTGATACCGGCCTGATGCTGCTCACGAACGAAGCTCATAAATACCTCCTCTGATGAATATTTAGCCAGGATACATTCTTTTATACGGGTCGGCGAGCACCCGGTTGCGGCCGGGGGAACCTGTTGTGCGACCTTTTATTGCTCATTTCGGCGCTCGGTTTCAGGGCGCTTCGCCATCGTGAACAGCGGAGTGCCATAAAGATCGAAGGGCCATTCACTCACCGAGCGTTTGAGAGTCGCTCTTCCGCAGAGTCGGTCAAAGCATATCCGTCGCGGCCGGCAACACGGTATGGCGAGTCGGCGGCCTAGTCAGTCCCGGAGTCCGGCCTCGAGAGTCAGTTCCATGTAAAGAGCGTCCTCAATCGGGTTAAACCGATAAGGTTCAATCGCGACAAAGCCCAGCGAACGGTAGAGAGCGACAGCCTCTTTCATACTGGCCAGGGTATCCAGTCGCATGCAGTGATAACCGCCCTGCCTGGCCCTGTCTATGATCTCCGTCACCAGACGTCGGCCGATATTTCGGCCGCGAAATTTCGGTTTCACGTACAGCCTTTTCATCTCACTGATACCATCAGCGAGCTTTTGCACGGCCACGCAGCCGGCGACTTCCCCGTCACACCGGGCCAGCAGCAGGCAGCCTGCGGGGGGATTGTACGGCGCGGGCAGTGCCGCCAGTTCATTCTGAAGATCCTGAAAGCACAGATCGAAATCCAGCGAATCTTCGTATTCCAAGATCAGTTCACGGATATCGTCAATCAAAGGACCTGCACCTACCGTGAGCAATTCTATCATTCTATGCCTTCACACCCCGGTTACATCGTTATACGCGCCTCGGCGTCGGTTAAACGAGCCAGAGCATTTTTCCAAAAAAGAGGAAGCGCCTGCCGAAAAGCGAATCGACAGGCGCCTACACTGCTTTTAGCGGTACGGGGGATCGAACCCCGGTTTGATGGCTGAGAACCACCCGTCCTAACCACTAGACGATACCGCCAATTCAATGCGCAATGCTAAAAAAGCAACAGGCTTTGAATATAGATATTAAAAGAGAGTTGTCAAGAGAAGTAATGATGTTGTCTTGCAATAACTTACAGACAATAAGTGCGGTAATTCGATGCCATGAAATAGCTTACTTAACCAAAGATTTTTGTCACTTTTTTTGACACACGCAAGAAAGTGTAATGCCACAATGGCAGACTGAGCGCCGACATGACATCCACCTTTCTTTACAAAGTGTTCGGCCAAGGCTAATATATTGCCAGTTATGCCGTTGGACAGATAAGGGGGCTTTTTTTGCCCGGGTTAGCCGACGTCAGTTTTTGAGAGCACAGAATCCCGTCACGGGCCGGAGAAGCAGGCCGGTAGATCGCAGACTGAAGCAATGGCGGCGGCGATCTCGCGCCCGACAGTCGGCCGTCCCTGTTGTCGGCATCAGAGTCAACTCCGGGATAGGTTCAGGCCGGGGTATTGTAGTAGATGGGCTCAGGCGGGGTGTTTCCGAATGTGTGGCCGGCGCAAAAACTTGTTTCCCGCAGGGAGAATATTCTCTATTCTTAGGCATAAAGAACGGATTCCAACGGAGGAAGTGATGCCGGACACCAAGCCTGCCAGAAAACCGCGTGAGTTATCGTACAAGGACCTTGATTACAGCACTGATTATCTGCCCCGGAGGGTTAAGACTTCGAATGATATCCAGCCCTGCCGCGTCATCATCGGGCAGGAAAAGGCCATAGATTCGATCAAGCTGGGCCTGAACGTCAAAAGCGTCGGTTATAACATTTTTGTAACAGGTCAGGCCGGTACCGGTCGTACCACCACCATCAAGATGCTGCTGGAGCAACTCAACCGGGAAAAGCCGCAGCTAAAAGATTTCTGCTACTGCAATAATTTCAAGAACGAGGATTGCCCGCGCGTTCTGACATTCGAGGCCGGCGACGGTCGTCGTTTCAAAAAAGACATGAGCTACTTGATCAATTCCATCCGCAAGGTAGTCCCCAAGGTTTTTCTTTCGGACGATTACAAGGATCGTCAGAGTCGCATCACGCGCGAGTTCGAGCAGCGCCAGAAGCAACTTATCAGCGGTTTTGAGGGTAAGCTCAACGAAGCCGGTTTCGTCATGGTACAGATTCAGACCGGTCTGACCGCGCGGAACGACATCCAGCCGCTGGTTGACGAAGAGCCGGTGTCTTTAGAGAAACTTGAGGCGCTGTCGAAGGAGGGTAAATTTTCTCTGTCGCGCCTCGATGAAATGCGCCGCAAGTGGGACAGCCTGCGCCGGGATTTTGACACCACCACCATCGAATCCAAGAAACTGGCCGGAAAGCTCGAGGAGGCCCTGGAAAAGCTGCGATATTCCATGATCGCCCCCCTTATCACGGAGAAGGCTAACCTGCTCAAGAAGCGGTATCCCGATGAGAAGGTGCAGGACTATCTGGATGAAGTTGAAGAAGCCCTGCTGAGCGATTTGGACCGTTTTCGGGAGGCTCAGCCTCGGCGCGGTGAAGAGGAAGCACCGCCGTATCGCAAAAGAGAACCGTTCGAGGAGTTTTCCATCAACCTGATTCTGGATAACGCCGAGACCGCCACGGTACCGATTGTCATTGAGAAATCTCCCACGTACAAGAATCTTTTTGGATCCCTGGAACGCGTGGTTGACCGTTTTGGATACTGGCGCACCGATTTCACGCGCATTTTTGCCGGGTCACTTTTGCGGGCCGCCGGGGGTTACCTGGTCATCAACGCCACCGATCTCTTTTCGGAGGCCAGCGTCTGGCCGCACCTGAAGCGAACCCTTCGCGACCACGAGCTGGAGATTGCCGGGTACGATCCCTTTTACATGATGGCCGGCGCGGGCATCAAGCCGGAACCGATCCCGATTGACATTAAGGTCGTAATAATCGGGCAGCCCCAGGTTTATGGTCTTCTCTGGCACTACGATGAGGACTTCAAGAAGATCTTCAAGATCAAGGCCGAGTTTGACAGTGTCATGAAACTCACCAGCAAAAACGTACATAAATACTTCGAGTTCGTTCGCAAGGTCGTTGACGGCGATAATCTGCTGCCGTTTGACGCGTCCGGCATGCAGGCTGTAGCCGATTACGGCAAGAGGCTCTCGGGCCGCCGGGACAAGTTGACCACCCGCTTTACGGCCATATCAGATATCATCCGTGAAGCCGCTTTTTGCGCCCGCCAGCGCAAGAGCAAGACGGTGATGCGAAAAGACGTGCACAGCGCGGTCAACAACAAGAAGGACCGCGTGAACATGGTCGAAGAGAAGATTCAAGAACTGTTCGACAACAACACCCTTCTGGTGTCCACCGCCGGGAGCGTCGTCGGGCAAATCAACGGTCTGTCGGTCTACAACCTCGGAGATTACTCTTTTGGTCGCCCGACGCGCATCACGGCCTCGACGGCCATGGGCAAGGCCGGGGTTATCAACATCGAGCGGGAAGCCGAATTGTCGGGTCCCATTCACAACAAGGGGGTTTATGTTCTGGGCGGTTATCTGCGCGAGATGTTTGCCCAGGACAAACCGCTGGCCATGTCGGCCTCGATCTCTTTCGAACAGTCCTACAGCGGTGTCGACGGCGACTCCGCCTCCTCCACCGAGATTTATGCCATTCTTTCCTCCCTGAGTGGCGTCGGCATCAAGCAGTCGCTGGCCGTGACCGGTTCGGTCAACCAGAAGGGAGAGATTCAGCCTATCGGCGGCGTGAACGAAAAGATCGAGGGTTTTTTCGATGTCTGCCGCAGCCGCCGGCTCACCGGCTCCCAGGGCGTATTGATCCCGCATCAGAACGTGCCTGATCTGATGCTTCGTCCTGACGTAATGGCGGCCGTCAAGGAGGGCAAGTTCCACATCTTTCCCCTAAAGACAATCAACGAGGGCATCGAGGTATTGACCGGCAGGCAGGCGGGAAGGAAACTTGCCGGCGGTCGTTTTACGAAAGGCTCCATCCTGGCCGCCGTCGACGAGAGATTGCGCACGATGGCGCTGACACTGGAGACGTTCGGGCAGAACAACAGCGGCACCGTCGCCCGCCGGAAGAAGAGCCGGCGAACGTCGGTAAAGCCCTCGCGGAAGCGTTGACGGTCGCCCTGAAGTTACTCCAACACCGCTCATATGCTCCCCGTATATACGCGCGTCAGGTGCACGCGGTCGAATGCGACGTTGTCGCGATGTAAAAAATGTGGTGCAACAAAGTGTACTTTTTGCTTGACATGAATTTGATAAAACGTTCTCTTATGGGTGAACACTCAAATGTGGAGGATGTTCGATGCGCAAAGCTAAAAAGGCCACCAAGAAGAAGGCAGCCAAGAGAAAACCGGCCAAGAGAAAAGTAGCTGCCAGGAAGAAAGCCGTCAAGAAGGTGCGTTGCGCGGCCAAGACCAAAGACAAGAAGCAGTGCAAACGGTTCACCAACGGCAAGAGCAAGTTCTGCTCCGTGCACAAGAAGAAAAGATAGTACTCTTCTGTGGTAAGAATGCGGTCAGGATGTGGCCGCATTTTTTTTTGCCTTTAATATGCCCCGGCGGTGCTGAAGAGAGTTAGAAGTCGGCTCCGAAGGAGAAATAGTAACTGGGCTTGTCCGAGATCCGATCGAAATCGGTCGACCAGGCCAGGTCGTAGCGCAGCACCAGAAAACCGAGATTGGCGCGCATCCCGAAACCAAAGCCGGTTTTGATGTCCAGCAGGCGGCTGTTACCCCCCTGAGAAGTGCCGCCCTTGAAATCACTGCCGAACCAGGCGGCACCCATATCGGCGAAGACAACGCCCTGCACCCGGCTGAGCTGCAACGGTAGCGGGAAGCGCATGGCAAAGTAATCGATCATGGGGAACCGAAACTCCCAGTTCATCAAACCGTAGCGGTCCCCTATCATGTCATAATACGGAAACCCCCGCAACGGCGTGACCACGTCGGAGAAATACAGATTCTCCACTTCATACACCCTGGCATCGAGCGTGCGGTCGCCGATCCAGTTGGTGGTACCGCCCAGAAAATAAAGCTTCGGCGTTTCCCCGAAAGAGGCTCCCCCGGAAAACCGCAGAGCCACGGAATAATTTCTGGCGAAATGCCAGTACTTGCGGTAGTCGAACTCGGCCGAATAGAACTGCAGGTCGTTGGCATCAAAAAAGTTGATCCCGCCGGAGACCGATATTTTCGCGCGCCGGCCGTTGACCGGTCCCGTGATGCCCCAGACGATGTTGTCGGTCACGTAGGCCAACTCGCCCGTGGTTACCTTCGTACTGCGGTTCGCGCGCGGGTCGAACAGATCGAGATACTGGCGATTGATGAAGTACTGACTGGCGGCCAGCTGAAGACGGCTGAACTTGGAGGAGGGCCGGCTGGCCAGCATCTGAAAACCGAAGAACCTGTCAGAGAAAAGAAAATCGTTATTATCAATGTAGAAGTTCTTGGTATGGAACAGACCCACTCCGAAGTTTATGCGTTTCCGGTTATAGAAGTAGTAGGCCTGTACGTTGGACTGGTCGATAGTGTTTACCAGATCGGTGGCGAGTATGATCTGATGATTACCGAGGTAGTCACTGAAAACGAAAAAGGTCTGGCCCCGCACGCCAAAGAAAGTATCGTATGAGAACCCGCCGCCGACATAATCCGGAGTGAACCTGACCTTGTATTTCTTGACCTGGTATTCGCCGCCGGGCAGAGGGGGCGCTATGGAATCGAAATGGGCCGGTTCGGTATGACCGGCCAAGCCCCGGCCCGACGAATCTTCGGCCACGTCTACCAGATAATCGTCATAAGGAAGGTTGTCCTTGTCACTGACAAAGACGAACTCGTCGTCATACACGCCGGATTCCGTAATCGCCGAGTCTTCGGGATTCTTCTGTGGAACCTCCGCCAGGGTCGAATCACCCGCGGTTTCAGTGCTGTCGACGATCGTCGAATCGAGGCGGGCCTGCAGGTCGGCGGGGTCGACCTGGTACGTGTCGTATTCGCCACTCAGGTCATCCGGCAGCCGCGTACTGTCGGCGGCCAGGCTGTCCGGTTTTTCTGAAATCTCGGCCAGTTCACCGACGCCGCTGCGCAGCAAGTCGTACTTGCCTTGCATGAAATCGGTCGGGGACAAAACGCCCAACTCACCCTGGGGCACAATATCCTTGAGGACAAAGATATCAAAGACACCTTTATTGAAGGCGGCAAAGGCGATCTTACCGCCATCCGGTGACCAGGATAATGAGCGGACCCCCGTGAGGATGTCGGTCACGGCATAGAACCTGGCCGAATCGAGATAACCGACATAAATATTGTCGATGCCGTTGCGGTTGGAGATGAACGCGACCTTCTTGCCGTCCGGCGACACTTTGGGGAAACTGTTATGACCGGGGCCGAAGTCGAGTGGTTGGATATCCCCGCTTGACAGGTCCAGTTTGAACAGGTTGTACCAGCCGTAGTGGAAATCACCCGGCATGTACGCCCCCGGGCTCGCGTAGAGGCTACCCGAGGTATCGGTCGTGTAGCTGTGGGGGTGCTCGCGGTCGGACGAGAACACCAGCAGGTCGGAACCGGGGACCCAACTGGCGCTGACATCATCATAGTGGTCATCCGTCAACTGCTCCACGGTATCCTGCTCAACGTGATAAATAAAGAGATCCCGTTTGTGTCCCCGGAGCGCCGAAAAGGCGATCCGGTCGCCGTCCGGCGACCACGCGGGAGACAGGATATTATAGTAATCGAGGCGCCGTTTCTTGTAGATTTTGCGCTTGCGAACATCAAAGAAGCAGATGGCCTCTTTGCCCTTGGATTTAGCAACAAAGACAATCTTGCTTCCGTCAGGCGAAAACGAAAACCCGGACACGTAAGAGTGCAGCGATTCCAAGTCGCCGGACCTTTCGGCCTTGACCAGACGGGCTATGGTTTTGCCGTCAATCGCCGATATCATGACGATTTCAGTGTAATCGGATTTGTCGGTGTACATGGCCAGACGATCGCCGGCGGGCGAAAACACCGGCTGCTCATTGAAATATGACCCGTCCTTGCGCGCCTTCGTCAGTTGTTTGCCAATCTCGTCGGCTTCTTTGCGGAGAGCTATTTCCGGCCAGTACCGGCGTTTCATCTCTTTGGAGAAGTCTTCCCAAAGCTTCTTCTGATCGATGCCGATTGACTCTTTCAGGGCTTTGTTGATGGTCAGGAACGCTTTCCCCTTCTTGAAGATATCGCCCAGCTTATCCTCGCCGTACTTGTCGGCAATATATTTCATCATCGCCTGGCCCTGCTTGTACGCCAGAAAACCGCCGATGTATTCCGGCGGAGTCAGGTAGCCGGTGATGGTGGCGTCGCGGACGTACATGTCCGAGAAGTAATCCCACCCGTGACGGGAGGAATACTCCGCGTAGCCTTCGGCCAGCCACAAAGGCATGTTGAACAGACGCTGCCGCGATATCAGCGAGGACAGGTTGTTACCGTAGAGCAAATCATAGGTGACGGCATGGGTCAATTCGTGATGAAGTACGTGCCGAAAGTCTTCATAAGAGCCGGAAAATGGG
>CBFCYQ010000125.1:0-8546 GCA_965602205.1 uncultured bacterium
TGCAGCTTCCTGGGGACGACCCGCGCACTGGCAAGGAGTAATTCGTCGGCCATCTCGCCGTAGGCAAGTCTGACGGCAAAAGCGGGCACCATGGCTAGCGCCGGACGACCGAGCACCCTGGCAAGAGTGCGCGAAAATCCCTTGTTGGTGACGGCCGACGGGGCAACGGTGTTGACGGGGCCGAACAAATCGTCGTGAGTTATGGCAAACTGAATAATACCGACGGCATCGTCAAGACTGATCCAGCTCATGTATTGTCGGCCGGAGCCGATTTTGCCTCCCAGACCGAGCCTGAAGGGTCTCAACATCCGGGACAGAGCCCCGCCCCCTCTGGAAAGAACCATGCCAAAGCGCAGTTTCACCACTCGGATCGGAGTCGCTTCGACCGCCGCCGACGCCGCTTCCCAGTCGCGGGTGACATCCGCGAGAAAGCCCTGGCCCCCGTCGCTCTCCTCGGTCAGTTCTTCGTCGCCGCGATTTCCATAGAATCCAACAGCCGATGCAAAAAGAGCCACGCGGGGCGGATATTCCAGGCTTGCCAGGCAACTGCTCAGAAGCGAGGTGCCCTCGGTGCGGCTCCCGCGAATGCGCTTTTTGCGCTCATCGCTCCAGCGACCGGCGGCGATGTTTTCGCCGGCCAGGTGCACCACAGCGTCGAAATGTTCCATGGCCCTGGGGTCAAGCTGGGCTCTGTCCGGGTCCCAGAGAACCGTTCCCGAACCAATCGGCCCACCCGGGCGCACCAGGCGCGAAACTTCGTGACCCTGTGATGCCAGCGACCTGAACAGAGCCGAACCGATCAGTCCGGATGAACCCGATATGATAATTCTCATTGGCTTTCCGGGCACGTTTTACCGGGACAGATCCGCCAGTTTCTCACGCACCTTTTCGGCATGTCCGGCGGCCTTAACGCGCGCCCAGACATGAGCGATCTTCCCCTCCGGGTCGATCAGAAAGGTGCTGCGGATAACGCCAACCGTCTCTTTGCCGTACATATTCTTGACACCCCACGCTCCGTACTTTTCCATGACCTGATGCCGGGGGTCGCTCAGCAGCGTCAGGCTCAGCTTGTATTTGGCAATGAATTTCTGATGGCTCTCCGGAGAGTCGGGCGAAACGCCCAGCACGGTCGCGCCGAGTTGATCGAAGGCCTTGATGCCGCCGGTAAACTCACAGGCCTCGGTGGTGCAGCCGGGGGTATCATCCTTAGGATAGAAGTACAACACCACCCATCGGCCCCCGTAGTCGGCCAATTCGACCGTCCGGCCAGCCTCGTTTGGCAGCGAGAAAGTCGGCGCTTTAGTGCCGACCGTCGGGATCTTTTCTTGCGACATAATAACTTTCACCCCTTTCTGCAGTGCCGTGTTTTAGCGCGTGTTGGCAGGTTTGAAAAAGGCGCCGTACGCTCACTGTACGGCTGTCATGCAGCTAATAAGCAGACCCTCACCAGCTTTGTCAATCGCGATAATGGGTCTTTATCCTGCACGAAAAACGTTGAAATGTGTTTTTATAATTGCTATATGCGGCTCTGCGTCCGTAGATTCACTGTATATGGCGGTGACGCCGACGAGATCCTCACCATCGATTGTTATTGTTATCGCCGTTAGCGCGGGCTGGAATCAATAGAACGGAGAATTATTAGTTAGGCAGGGAGAGATTTATATGAAAAAAGTCCTGATCTTTTTTGTCCTGAGTCTTGTCTTGATTAGCGCCCTGGGCTGTGGCTCCATGAAGAAGCGGGATAAGGGAGCCCTCATCGGCGCCGGGGCCGGGGCGGTCATAGGCGGCGTCATCGGTCATGAGGCGGGCAATACGGCGATTGGCGCCATCCTCGGCGCGGCCATCGGCGGCGTCGCCGGCGCTTATATCGGCAACTACATGGACAAGCAGGCCGCCGAGATTGAACGTGATCTCGAAGGGGCCAGGGTCGAGCGCATCGGCGAAGGCATCAAAATAACATTTGACTCCGGCATCCTCTTCGATATCAACTCGTCGGACCTACGGTTCGAAGCCCGGCAGAACCTGCAGAAACTGGCGACTATCCTGAACAAGTATCCCGACACCGACATTCTCGTGGAAGGCCATACCGACTCGACCGGGCCGTCCGAGCACAACCTGCATCTTTCCATCCGGCGTTCCCAGTCGGTAGCCAACCACATGACGACTTTTCAGGTTATGGCGACGCGTTTTCGTATCATGGGTTACGGCGAGCACCAGCCGATTGTCAGTAATGATACCCCTCAAGGGCGCCAGGCCAACCGCCGCGTGGAGATAGCCATCTTCGCCAATGACAAGCTCAAGGGTGTCGCCAAGTCGAAGACTCCGGGCTAAGCCCGTACAGGCATATCGGAGACTGCCGATCAAGCGGTGGGAATCTCTTCACTCCGTTAGTCGGGGCGGAATGGCTAAGTATGCCTTCGGAAACGACTTGGTAGGGCAAACGATATGCCTTCGTCTGTCTATTGAGTCACCAATCGTCTTCTTCTGCCAATCTGTTCAATCTCCGTTCGATATTCCGACCAGACGCGGAAAAACCCCTCGGTAAGCTTCATTTCCCGCCATTTCATCCGAATAGAGAACACAAAGGTACCCTTGCGGCTGCCGGCCGATTGCGCTTCTTGTCAACCGCTTCAAAAGAAAGCCCCGTCTGCCGGGATCTGCTGTTTAGCCAGCAGTATGTGCCGAAGATGGTCGCAACTATGATACAGCACTGCCGTCGTTGCCGGCTGGACCGGACTGGGAGGGGAGTGTAGATATTTTCGTGGAGGAACATCGCAATGCGTCTCGATGAAATTCTGGTGCGGGACAGGCTGGTTACAAAAAACCACGTCCGGGAGGGACTTGATTACCAGAAACGTCACGGGGGTCGTCTCGAGACCCACCTGTTCCGTTTCGGCTATATCGATGAAGTGCGCCTGGCTAAAGCCCTGACCGATCAGTTCGGATATGAAGCGGCCTGCCTGTCCAACTCTCAGATTCCCGAATCCATAGTTGCCATGATACCCGCTCACTTAGCATTTGAAAAAGTCCTCATGCCGTTCGATTACGATGCGGAGACGAACACCTTGAAAGTGGCCTGCGAGAATCCGAGGAATCACAAACTTGCCGATGAGCTGGCCGCCGTTGCAGGCGACAAAAAGGTCAAGCTATTCGTAGCAGTCGGTGATATCATCAGGTGCGCCATCATAAAGCACTACCGCAATTCTACGATCGGCACCGCCGTCGAAGATCTGATGGACGGTAATCCAACCCAGGAGGAACCGTCATCTGTCGCAAGTATCGTTCATGGCTCGGGCATGCCTGCCCATGGCGGACGGTACTATGACCGGGTGTTGCTCCTGAACGACGATCACAAGGATTTACGGTTTTTAAAACAGGCTCTGGGCTATCAGGGATTCGACGTGGCCGTGACGGAGTCCATTGAATGCTTCTCTAAAATTTTCAGACAGAGCTGGCCGGATATTCTGTTGTTGCTGAAATCGGGCCCTGCCGAAGAGATGTCCGTCTTTCTTGACAACCTGGCCGCGCAGCAGATAAGCGTTCACAAAGTGCCCACATTCCTGATACCCGAGCCTGTGTACGCCAACGAGCTAATCGGCCTTCTGAAAAGGGGTATTGAGGACGTTATCCCGATTGATGACAGTGCGGATATTCTGATTGTCAAGATGGCCCGCATCCGCAACCGCCTGGAAACGGCGGCGCGACAGCGCCGGAGTGTGATCGAAGATCTGGGCACTCACGGTTCGCTGGAAGATATGAATGTCATCGACTTGCTGCAAGCCATGGGCCCGAGCGAGAAAACGGCCCGAATCAGTATCACGGCCAGCGGTAAGCAATTGACAATTTTCTTGAATCGCGGAAATATCATTTACGCCGAATGTGACGGTATTTCAGGTGCTGACGCCATTTACCAGGGAATCCCCTGGAAGCGCGGCATATGGAGTATTGATCCCGTCAGCCCCAATTCTCTCCCGGAGCCGAATAACTACCGCAGTAATGATTCAATCTTGCTGGAAGGCTGCTGTTTGCTGGACGAAAATTCCCAGGCGTCAGCCGAAGGCGATATGACAAGCACTGGAAGCGCTGCTACGATGTTGTCTGAGCCTTAAGGGAAATCTCATACTCGCGCGCGGCGCGTGCCCCGACTGGCAGTCGGGATTATTATCGACGCGGGTACAAGTCCACAGGCTGACTTTTCGTTCTTTTTGAACATTTTCTCACAGGTGTTGCCGATGGACGCGATGCAGCCTGAATTGTGATATTCCAAACTCCGCAGACATCAGCCGACCCTGAGTTCGGTACGAATTCCACATTCCGCCATTTTAGACGTCTTTCAGCCGGGTGTCAGTGCGAACCCGGCGAATATTGTAACTATTAAAGCCAATTTCTGGTATATATAGCCAAGACTGTTTTGACAACCTTTTGTCAGTGGGAAGATCCTATGTCAAAAAACATGGAATTCTGTATGGTTGTGATTGTTGCATTCCTTCTGATTGGCATTTTTTTCGGTCAAGCTGAACTTGCGGCAGAGGAGTCGCCATTATGGGGGAAATTGCAGCCCGGGTCCTACCGGATCGGCTTTCAGACGATCGAAAAATACGATTACTCGAGAACCTTCAGGCCCAAGAGAGACTATTTCGGGACTCCGCAACCCGGCGAGCGAGCGCGCCCGGTCCAGATTTGCCTCTGGTACCCGGCACGACCCACGGCCGAAGACATGAAGATTGCATATGGCGAGTATGTTTTCCCGAACCCGGAAGACCCGGACTTCTACAACTTTCTCTCCGGTCTTCAGCGGCAGGAACTCTTCTACCTGATGACTCTGCCGGGTTCCGGCAGGGGATTGGTTCTGGACGCCATGAATGTTGGTGTCGCGGCCGTGAGAAATGCCCCTCCTGAGGAGGGACGGTTTCCGCTGGTAGTCTATTTTCCCGATCTCGGCAGGGGTATATCCGATAACCTGGTTCTGTGTGAGTACCTGGCCAGCCACGGCCTTGTGGTCGCGACCACTAATTCGGCAGGCATGGCCGGCATGAGCCCGACTGCCGACCAGGCCAACCTGGAAACGCTCATACGCGACCGGGAATTCGCGCTGGCACATCTGCGCGACCTCGACTTCGTAGACAAAGACAAGCTGGGCGTGCTCGGCCGCGGCTTCGGAGGGTTAGCAGCCTTGATTATGCAAATGCGAAATTACGATGTTGACGCTGTCGCAAGCCTCGCCGGCTGGAATGGCTTGCGTGAACATCTCGAGTTCGCCACCCAGAACCCTTGTTTCAACACCAGAAGAATGATCGCTCCCTTGTTGCAGGTCTATTACCAAGACGAGCAGACGACGGATCTGGCCCTGCTCGATTCGTGTAAATACACCGACAGGTATCTGGCAGGTTTTGAAGACTCTTCCGAGGGCAGTCTGTCCAGTTATGGCGCCATCCGGCTATTGCTTGCCGACAGCGTCGACCTGACACTTGAGATATCCCGGCCCGACTATGATCTTGCCTGTCAACTCACGCGGGATTTTTTCAAGGCCCATCTTGAGGAGGATACCGTCAGTCACACATCGCTGACCGCAATCGGCACGACGGTCCTCAGAGAAGGACGGGACCTGCCCCCCTCCACCGACCAGTTTCTGGGTATAATTAGAAGCCAGGGGGCTGACCGGGCAGTCGAAATCTGGGACAAATTCAAGGAGTCGGAACCGGGCAGTATCACCTTTCCTGAAGCGACGATGAACATAGCGGGCTACCAGATGCTGCAATCGGGTCGTGTCCAGGAAGCCATCAAGCTATTTCGAATAAATGCGGAATGCTATCCCGGGTCAGCTAACTGCTGGGACAGCTATGCTGACGGCTTGATCGCTGCCGGCGATAACGAGGGAGCCACCCGCTGTTATAAGAAGGTGCTGGAGGTACTACCTGCCGACCAGGTGGCCGATGAAGCGCTCAAGCAAACACTACGCACCAACGCCGAGCAAGGGCTGCTGAGACTGGAAGGTTAATGCTAACGCTATCGATAATAATCTCAGAAGGGACGAACATATGAGTGGCAATACTCCGGATTTTACAAGAAGGAAGTTTCTGGCGGCATCAGCGGCCGGATTGGCCTCGGCGAGCCTGGCCGGTTTCTCACCCGGTCTGGTTCGCGCGCAGCAGGCGGCAGAGGCGACCGATGACGCCAAAAAGGAAATCATTGTCAGGCAATTGGGGAATTCCAAGCTGAAGATTCCGGTTGTCAGCATGGGCGCCGGTGCCTGCACCGATCCCGGCCTGATACAGGCTGCGTACGAGTCGGGCGTGCGCCATTTCGAGACCGCCGCAAACTACCAGTTCGGCGCCAACGAGCAACTGGTTGGCGGGGTCATCAATAAGATGCGCGTGCGGGACCAGGCGCTCATAACTACGAAAATTTACGTCCCGGCGCAGCGGCGCAACCTCAATGCGCAACAGGCCCGGAAAAAACTGATGAACCTCGTTGACGGCAGCCTCAAACGTCTCCGAACCGATTACATCGACATCCTTCTCGTCCATGATGTCAGTAATAGGGAGGCTGCCAGTAACCAGGCCATAATGGAGGCGATGACGGTGATTAAGGAGCAGCAGAAGGCGCGCGTTATCGGTATCTCGGTGCATGCCAACATGGCCGACGTCATTGACGAGGCAACGAAGGTCGGCATCTGGGAAGTGATCCAGACATCGTACAACTTTACGATGGCCGATGACACGGCCTTGTCAGACGCGATAACCAGAGCTGCCAAAAAGGGTGTGGGGCTGATCGGTATGAAAACCCTGGCAGGCGGCGGCCGCTGGCCGAACCCCGAAACGCGACAAAGCTACGACAGCGCTGTCATTGCCCGGGCCGCCATCAAGTGGGTGCTGCACAACCCGAACATCACTACCGTCATCCCGGCCCTGGCCAACTACGAGCACCTGCGCGCCGACTTCGCCGTGGCCCGCGACCTCGAATACGCACCCGAGGAGTCGAATTTTCTTGCTGACAACAGCATCCAGCTTGGAATGGGTTTCTGTCGGCAGTGCCGCACGTGCCTCGCTTCGTGCCCCCGGGACGTAGACATACCTACCCTGATGAGGACACACATGTATGCTGCCCAGTACACCGATTTCTACCTGGCCCGGGCGACGCTCGATGAGATCCCCTCGCAGAAAAGCCTTGCGGCCTGCACCGACTGCGAAACCTGCGCCGCCGAATGCGCGCATTCCGTAGATATCGCGCAGAGAATAGATGAACTGAAAGTGATATACACGTAGCCTCATCTCATATCCGCCAAATCCGCCATGCTAAAAGGCCCCGGAGCTTTACCGCACCGGGGCCTGAATTTTCTAAGTGGATGACGGGCACTTACGGCAGGGCACTTAACCACGAGGCAAGAAAATCCCGGTGCCCTTCATTGAAGTTGACCAGCCCCACCAACAGGTCTCCCTTTTTGCCGGCGATGACTTCGCCGTAATAACTGTCGACCGCCCTGACGGTGGTGCCATCATCAAAGGCGTAACCGCTCAACTTTTCGCCTTCGGCGCTTGATTCCAACGCGCTGGTCCACTGCCGTAACTGTTCTCCGTCGGGATCCCGCGAGGCGAACGCGATCAATGTGTCGCCTGCCAGGACGTATTTCCGCGTGTAGACATCTTTTAGAGCTTTCTGTCCCAGAAACGACTCGGCATATATCCTGTCGGTGTGGGGAATCCGGTTCTGCGCCGGCAGCCGCGACAATATCTCGGGCGGCTCCGTCCGGCCGGGTATGATATTCGCCAGAGTTTTTCCCAGACCGTCAATAGCCGCGGCCGATTCAGCAGATTCGTCATACGCCACCAGCCTGACCACGAAAGACCCCTTGACAAAATCGAGACTCGACGGGGAGGCAAAACCTTCTACGCCCAATTGCACAGAGAGAGGTTCATCCGGTCGCAGGGTCGAGTACAGGCCGTAAGCGTTATCGGCGTCGGCGAAACGGTAGATGTCCGCGGCAATTTCGGTCTCACCCCGCTTATAATAAGCCGCCGCCACCTCGACGAAGTCATACAGATGATATATCTCGGCGCCGCCGTTTATGTGCTCATAAAGGGCCTGCCCTTCAAAAGTGACGGGCTCCGAAGATCTTTCCAGGCCGGCCGATTCCACTTTCTGGAGAAGCAGCGTCGCCGCCGCGACAACATCCTCGGCCTTTTTTTCACCCGTGCAGCCAACCACCAGTATTATCAGACCGGCCGCGACGACCGGAACCGACATCCTGTGCATTACACGCAACCTCCTTAATCCCGTTAAGCGATTCCGCCTCACTTCCGTTCGGCGGCATCATCCATATTTTTCAGCAGTTCCCATAACTGGCGGGGGCTTTTCCCGAGCGACATCTTTTCCCACTGACACATATCATCCGAGGCCACTCCCATCAGGTACTTGACCCTCCGCGCCGCTTCGAACGGGATGGTGTATTTCTCGAGAGTCTCGACGCCGCCTTCACTGATGATGCCCGCATATACCATACGCGGTTTAATCAAGGCCATGAGAAGACCGGCCGCCCGGCCCACGTA
>CBFCYQ010000126.1:0-8504 GCA_965602205.1 uncultured bacterium
TTATACAAGGGTGTGCTGTGTCGATCTACACCGGTTCTGTAGTAGGACTGCTTGCCAGATTGACATGCCGTATCTGCAACTAGGAGACTTTCCGACACCGATCGGTACACAATACTAAAGCCGCCGGGTGGAGCGAGACCCGGCGGCCGTGCAAATAGCCATCCTATAGCCAGGGGGAGGATAGGTTCCACAATCGCCTGCGTTGTTATGCTGGGGACGCTCCCTATCTCCATTTTTATGATCGCAGAAGGCCGAGAATCATTTCCGCATTGACCCGGTTATGCACCATCATCGCCAGCGAAGCCCGCGCCTGGAGGGACTCGCGCACGAAATTGGAGAACTCCAGGGCATAATCCGTATCGCGAATCTGCGATTCGGCCGCGATCAGGTTTTGCCGCGATATCCGCAACGAGGCCAGGTGCGACTCGATGTCATTCTTCTGCGTCGCGCCCACTTCGATGATCTGTTCGTCAAGACCTTCAATGGCTTCGTCAATAAGGGTGATCGACGCCTGGGCCGACTCCGCCGACGACAGGTCGATCCCTTCCAGCTCACTTGCCGTGGCCACCGCTCCCTCGGAGCCGTCGATCAGGTTGGAGCCGTTGTATTCCGCCGTTTCGATAGTACGGTTGTAACTGCCCGCGATGAGGTCGCCGACCGTGGCGTAGGCGGCCTGGGCGGACTCGTCGTTGCCCCCCTCGTTGGCCGCACTGACGGCCAGCGAGCGCAGGTCCGTTAGCTGCGAACGAAGCTCCTGCAGGGTTGATGACGCCGACTGGTACTTGCCTATCAACGCCGATCGATTCTCTATCTCCTGCGTCAGACTGCCGATCTGGGTGCGCAGTCTCTCGGAGATAACCAGCTGGGCCGGACCGTCGGCGGCACTGTTGATGCGTAGCCCGGACGACAGGCGCCCCAGAGAATTATACATATTCCACAGGTGTCGATTGGTGAAAAGCGATATGTATTGACCGTGGCGGTCCCCGGTGATACCAATGCCCATATTGCCACCTCGCTTTCTGGTCGTACAGAACGGCAGAATCCAACTCTGTCAACCAGCAGTCTCCGTGCCAGCCAGGCGGTTTTATAAATGCAAGAACAACAATTACTTAACAAGCTCAATGGGGCGGGCGGGCTCAAAATGCCGCCCTTTGTGTGGGGCCTTCCCCATACTCTGTAGGTCGCTACGCCAATCGGAATTAAATATAATAGCGCCGCCGGTAGGGTAGTTTGACCGACGGCGCTGGGGGAGGAACCAAAAATGGAGCGAGATTTTTCCGGCCCGCAGTGGCAACCGCAACGGAAGCGGCGTCACGTCCGCAGGCCGTTCATTTTCATTTCAAATCAATCATCATCCAGTCTTCTTATGTAGGCCGGTATCGTGCGATCATCCTCGTTGAACAGGGGCACCCGGTTGCGCATGGCCAGGCCGCTGCCGTTGCCGTCCTGCGACTCGACATATGGCTCGTGCTGTTCTCTGCCCACGACGGCGGCAGCTTCGACCGGTTCCACCACCGGTGCCGGCGCTCTCTGAATTACCGTTTCTTCGGGGAACAGCGACATGGCCTTGGCCGGCATGGCGGCGACCGCCTGGGGTTCTTCTTTCTTGACAGGCTTGAGGCCTTTGCCGATGCCGGTGGCTATGACGGTGATGCGCAGCTGGTCGTTCATGGTCGGATCAATCACGGCGCCAAAAATGATATTGGCGTCATCACCGGCTTCCTCGTAGATGAGCGACGTCGCCGTATTGACGTCAAACAGCGTCATGTCCTCTCCGCCGGTAACGTTTATCAGAACGCCCTTGGCCCCGCTTATGGATACGTTCTCGAGCAACGGCGAAGAAATGGCGTCGCGGGCCGCGTCGATGGCCTTCTCATCACCGACCGCGAAACCGGTCCCCATCAGCGCGTTGCCCATCTCCACCATCACCGTCCGGACGTCGGCAAAATCGCAGTTTATCAGACCGGGGATGGTGATCAGATCCGATATTCCCTTCGTCGCCTGGTGAAGAATCTCGTCGGCCACTCCAAACGCCTTGGTCAGGGTCGTCTTCTTGTCGACAATCTCCAGCAGGCGTTCATTGGGAATTGTAATGAGGGTGTCGACCTTCGACTTCAACTCTTCCAGACCTTCATCGGCCCGCTTGATTCTCTTCATTCCTTCGAAGATGAACGGGCGGGTGACGATAGCCACCGTTAAGGCGCCGGCCTCCTTGGCAAGCTCGGCTATCATCGGAGCCGCCCCCGTGCCTGTCCCGCCGCCCATGCCGGCCGTGATGAAGACCATGTCGGGCTTGCCGATGGTGTCGACTACCTCCGCGATGTTCTCATCGACCGCACGACGCCCCACCTCCGGGTTGGCGCCGGCTCCAAGACCGTTGGTCAGGCCGCGGCCGATCTGTACTTTCTTTTCAGCCCGGTTGCGGTCAAGCACCTGGGCGTCGGTATTCACCGCAATGAACTCCACTCCCCGCAGACCCGCCTCAATCATCCGATTGATGGCGTTACCGCCGCCGCCGCCTACGCCTACTACCTTGATATTGGCGTAACCGACGAAGTCTTCGGAAAAGCTGAATTTGTGCTTCTCTTCGGTCATGATGGTTCCTCCTTGAGCCTTATCCCTACAATTTCTTCGTAATCCAATTCTCGAATTTCTTAAGGAAGCTTCGCATGCCACCGCTTTTGCCGGTCCTTATCGGTTCATGTTGGAGACCGTAGATCAAAAGACCGTGGGCGGTGGCGAAACGGTTGTCGCTTAACTCGTCCGGGGTCGATTCAATTCCCATTATCTGGCCGCACCGCACCGGCATATCAAAGATCTGCTCGGCCAGTTCCACCGCCCCCGGCAGAAGCGAACAGCCGCCGGTCAGGACCAGTCCGCCCGTGGGGATCTCACTGAGACCCGCCTTCTTTATCTCGCGAACCACCAGCGACAGGACTTCCTCCACCCGCGGCTCGATGATCGAGGCCAGGACATTGCGGGAGACTTCCTTGGCCGGTCGACCGGCCGCTCCCGGCACCGTAATCATCTCTTCGGGATCGACCATCGAGGCCATGGCGGCGCCGTAATTGAGCTTCAACGTCTCCGCCTGGTCCACCGGTGTGCGCAGGCCGATTGCAATATCGTTTGTCACGTTCTTGCCGCCCAGCGGCACTACCGCCGTGTGCCTGATGGCGCTGTCATAGAACACCGAGACATTGGCCAGGTCCCCGCCGATATCGACCAGGACAACGCCCGTCTCCATCTCGCTTTCACTCAAAAGCGTGTGCGACACCGCCAGCGACTCCAGAACTATATGGTCAACATCCAGATTGCAGCGCTCCAGCGCCCGGTACAAGTTCTTGGCCGTCGTGATTGAGGCCGTGACAATATGCGCTTCCACTTCCAGGCGCACCCCCGACATGCCGACCGGGTCTCTGACTCCGGTCTGGTCGTCGACGGAATATTCCTGCGGAATTACATGAATGATCTCGCGGTCGACCGGTATCGCCACGGTGCTGGCCGCCTCAATGGCCTTCTTCACGTCGGCCGCCGTTATCTCGTTATCCGACCGGCTCACCGCAATCACCCCGTGACTGTTTATGGACCGAATGTGTTCCCCGGCAATGCCGACCGTGACGCTGTCGATCTCGACGCCCGCCACCATCGCGGCATCCTCTACGGATTTCTTGATAGACTTGACCGTCTTCTCCATGTCGACCACCACGCCCCGGCGCAGCCCTTCCGCCGGCGAGAGGCCGTGACCGATTACATAGATTCTCCCGTCGTCGTCGGCCTCACCCACAACCGTGGCTATCTTGGTGGTGCCTATGTCCAGGGCAGCGATGATATTTTCTCCGGCCATCTTCAGTCTTTTCCTCCCTTGGCGATAACCATGTCGTCGAAACGCAGATCGAGCAGTTTGACATCGGCCAGGTCCGGCTCAAATCTTGTCACAAACTCCACGAAGCGGTCGAGATCATCCAGAAGGCAGCCCGCCCGCACGTTCAACCGGTAGGGCAAACCCGCCAGAGACACTTTTATGAAGGAAGAATTGCCGAAATCGATTTCATCAATCAACCGGTAGAGATCGCGATTGTTCTCCTGCAGCCGCCGCAGTCGCTCGAGCACTACCTTCACCCGGGCATCCTCCGGGCAGCGAAACATCTTGCCGGCATAGACACTGGTGAAAACCGGGCGTTCCCATTCCAGGGCTCCCTGTCCGAGGTCGATCAACCGCGCCTGCTTATCCAGACCGTAGAGCCGGCCGCTGGGTTTATCAAGAAGGAAAGCCGCCGGAATAAATTTGTTGGTCTGGATGTTCACCTGGTTCGGCCACGAATATGAAAGGTCCACCCGGTAGATATGCCGGGCGGCAAGAAGAGAGTCGGCCAGTTCTTGCAGCGGTTGCGCCAGGAGCGACTTCCCCTCCACCAGACCGTATTGACTCGACCAGTCATCCACCGGCTGAGTGTTAACCGTCACCGTCGTCAGCGTGCAGGCGTCGCCATACCTGACGTAACTCAGCAGGGCCGCGCCGAAAACGACCGCCGCCGTCAAACACCAGAATAGTTTTTTCCCGAAGAGCTTCATCTATTCTCAACCATCTCCAGAATCATCTTCTTGATGTGCGTGATGGACCCGGCCCCCATGGTTATGACCAGGTCGCCCGGTTGCACCAGGGCCGCCAGCCGTTCCACGGCGTTCTCCTTGACGCCCACGTAGTCGAAATCGCCGGTGCCGGCCTTCCGGGCCAGCTTTTTAATCATCTCCGAGGTAACGCCTTCAATCGGCTCCTCGCGGGCCGGGTAGATATCCGTCAGGATACACTTGTCGGCCAGAGAAAGGACTTCCGCAAACTGCGGCGCAAAATCCTGCGTGCGGCTGTACAGGTGCGGCTGATACACCACGATTACGCGGCGGTCGTATACGGCTTTCGCCATCTCCAGGGTGGCCTTTATTTCCGACGGGTGGTGGGCGTAATCATCGACCACGAGAACACCCCCGGCCTCGCCGATGATCTCAAAGCGCCGCTCCACGCCTCGAAACGAGAGCAGGCCGTCGGCGATGGTCGTAAAAGGCACCTCCAGTTGGTGGCAGGTGGCCACCGCCCCCAGGGCATTGGCCACGTTGAACCGCCCCGGCACGTGCAGGATTATTTCACCCAGCAGAGTGTCCCGGTAGTACGCCGAAAAGACGCTGCGGCCTTTCTCCATGCTGATATTCAAGGCCCGGTAATCGGCGTCCGCGGCAAAGCCGAACGTGGAAAAAGGCCGCGTGATCTTTTTCTTTATGGCCGCGATGTTGGCATCGTCGGCTGACAGAATAACCGTGCCGTAAAAAGGCACCCGGTTGATATATGTCAGGAAGGAGTTGAGCAAGTCGCCCATGTCGGCATAGCAGTCAAGATGGTCGGCCTCGATATTGGTCACCACCGCCACGGTGGGGAACATCGCCAGGATCGAACGGTCGTATTCGTCGGCCTCGGCCACCAGGTAGTCGCCGCTGCCCAGGGCGGCGCCCGTTCCCAGATCGGCCACTACGCCGCCGACAATGAGGGTGGGCTGGTATTTGCCGAATTGCAGGATCCGTCCGATCATGGACGTCGTCGTGGTCTTGCCATGGGTGCCGGCCACACCGATGGAGAATTTCAGCCGCATCAACTCGCCCAGCATCTCCGCTCGTTTGATCACCGGTATCCCCCGGCGGCGGGCCTCCGCCACTTCGGGGTTGTCCTCACCGACGGCCGAAGAGATAACCACCACGTCACTCTCCTCCAGATTCGAGGCCGCGTGGGATTTCCGGACGGTAACGCCGAGTGACTCCAGGTAGGCCGTCACCGGGCTGGGGGTGTTGTCCGACCCGGACACCTGAAAACCCAGGTTGTGCAGTATTTCGGCAATACCGGACATCCCGGCGCCGCCGATACCGACAAAGTAAAGCTTTCTTACTTTTCCAAACATGGGACTTCCCTGCCTGAAACTCCGGACTCTCTCCTTCGTGCGAACGCTGTCATGCAACTGCCTGTCCACCCTTTCCGACTCTGATTATGCTCAGGATATCCTCGGCGATTATATCCACGGCCGGTTTTTTCTCCGCTGCCGTCCTTTGCAGCGCCTCTTTCATCTTCGCCAGGCGGCCGCTTTCAAAAAGCGCCATGGCCTGCTCAATGATATCCACACTCGCCAGGGCCGCCTCGTCTACCATGACGGCGGCCCCGCTGTGAACAGAGGCTTCGGCGTTTTTTCTTTGATGGTCCCCGGCGGCGTAAGGGTACGGAATCAGAACCGACGGCACGCCGCAGGCCGCCAACTCCGCCAGAGTCAGCGCTCCCGCCCGCGCAATTGCCACATCGGCCGCTGCGTACACCAGATCCATCCGTTCGGCAAAAGGAAAAAGGGTGCAGCCGTGGGCCTTGCTGCCCGCCTTTGCGGCGACATCCTTGTAACCCCCTTTTCCTGTCTGCCAAAGGATTTGATACTCGGCTGACAAACTCTTGCTGTCAAGACTTCTCAAAACGGCCGCGTTAACCGACCGCGCTCCCTGACTGCCACCGAGGACCAGAATTGTCTTCTTGTCGGGGTCGAGCTTAAAAAACCGAATCGCTTCGGTGCGGTTCCCCTGCGTGATGAACGCTCGCACCGGGTTGCCGGTGACAACGACATCGCCGGCGTCTTTCAAATAGCCCCGACCCGCTTCGAAACCCAGATATATTCGTTTGGCCCGGCCGGCCAATTGCCGTGTCGTTACGCCGGGGTAAGAGTTTTGCTCCTGAAGCACCGTTGGAATTTTCCTGAAGGCGGCCATCTTCAGCACCGGCCAGGCCACGTAACCGCCCGTACCGACCACGATGTCGGGTGCGAACCGGCCGAGCAAAAGAGCCGACTTGATAAGCGCGGCGACCACCAGGAAAGGTATCAGCAAATTAACCAGCGTAAGACCCCGGATGAGCCCTCGGATATTTATAAGGTGCAAGGGATAACCCAGGCTCTCGCGCAGCCGATACTCCAGACCCCGCTTAGTCCCCACGAAGATTATCTCCACCTTCGCCGCCGATGGGGCCATTTCCTTGATCCGGTCGGCGATAGCTATGGCCGGGTAGAGATGACCGCCGGTGCCGCCTCCGGCGAAAACGATCCTGATGCTGTCGGCCGGTTGTCTCATTTCACCCGCCTCCTCGAAAGGTTGATCAGGACACCTACCGCCGCGCTCGAGACCAGCAGCGACGAACCGCCGTAAGAGATAAACGGCAGCGCCAGTCCCGTTACCGGCAAAAGCGAGGTCACGACCCCGATGTTGATGGAGATGTTGACAAACAGGGAGAGCGTCATCCCGGCCGCCAGAAGGTAACCGAATTTGTCCGGCTGCGCCGAGGCGATCTTGAGGCCCCGCCAGAGTATATAAAACAGCAACGCCAGTATGACCAGAAGGCCCGCCAGACCGACCTCTTCCCCCGTGGCGGCAAAAATAAAATCCGTGTGAGGATACGGCAGAAAAAACAATTTCTGCCGCCCCTCACCCAACCCAGTCCCCAGAAGACCCCCGGACCCTAAGGTCAGGGCCGCCTGTTTGACCTGATAGCTTCCCTGCAGCGGATCGACAACCGCCGCGATATAATCAAGGATTCGTGCTTTCTTGTAACCCAGAACGAACACCACGAACGACGCAACCCCGGCTATCGGAGCCAGGCCGACAAACAGATGCTTCATCCTGGCCCCGGCCAGAAAGAAGATACTCACTGCCGTCAGCGAGAGGACAACAGTCGTGCCCAGGTCCGGCTCCATGAGAATCAAAAACAGGCCCAGGCCGATGATCGGCAGGTAAGGAAACACCAACTGTTTCAGGTCGGCGATATTTCGTTTGTGGTTCGACAGCGAAAACGCCAGGTAGTAAATCATCACAAACTTGAATATCTCTGACGGCTGCACCGTCAGCGGCCCCAGCATCAGCCAGCGGTGCGAGCCGTTGCGCGCCGGCATGACAAAAACCAGGGACAAGAGCAGCAGGGTCAGAAGCAGGGCCGGCGCCGAGTATACCGCCAGCCTCTGCAAATCCAGCCGGCTGATTATCCAGATCGCCAGGGTTGCCAGGACCGCCCACAGCAACTGGTTCCGGAAAAAGTACAGGTGCGAACCGAAACGGCTGTCCGCGATTATCGATGAGGTCGAATAGACCATCACCAGCCCGGTGACGATAGTCGCCAGGTAAACCATCAAAAGATGTTCGTCGGTTTTTCTCTTAGTTAGAGATCGTCTCATTGTTCCGTTTACCGTTTCTCAGATTCGCCACGGCTTCCTTGAAAACCTTGCCGCGCTGCTCGAAATTCTCGAACATATCGAAACTGGCACAGCCGGGAGACAGCAGAACCGTCTCTCCGGGAAAGGCCGCTTCGAAACTTTTACTGACCGCCTCTTCCAGACTCTCGGCAAACTGCACCGCAAAAGACTGTCCCAGAGCACGAAAGATCTTGTCGCCGGCTTCTCCAATGACCACCACGCTTTTGATTTTCCCTTTTCCCCACTCCG
>CBFCYQ010000127.1:0-8412 GCA_965602205.1 uncultured bacterium
TATTCTTTGATCTGCTTGAGAATATCATCAGCCCCGGTGCGCCCGACGTTGGCCACGCCGTCCGAGCAGAGGATGATGCGGTTGATTCGGCCCTTCTCGAAATGCCGGTCAGCCATCTTGTAGCCCATCATGATGCCTTCCTCGGCAAAGGTCGAACCGCCGGGGACGAGGGATTCGATAGCCGCCACTATCCGCTCTTTGTTCACCAGCGAAGTGGGCTCCAGCACCACCCGTCCGGTCGAACCGTAGACGACGATTCCCACTCTGTCATTTACCGTCAACTCGTCGACCAGCAGGCGCAGGGCCTTTTTCACCAGGCCCAGGCGGTCTTCACGAGCCATCGATCCGGAAACATCGATGACGAATACCAGGTTGGCCGGTTTCCTGTTCTCCGGAAGAACCTTGCGCCCCTTAATGCCGACCCGGAGCAGGTAGGAATTATTGGGCCCGAATTTCGACGGGGCACCCTCACAATACACCATAAAGGGATCCGTCTTTGGCGGTTCGTATTCGTATGAGAAATGGTTGACGAATTCCTCCGTCCGGATGGCCTCGTCCGGGGGCAGGGCGCCGCGCTCGAGATAGGAACGAGCCATTATGTAGGAGGCATCATCGACGTCGATGGCGAACGTTGACAGGTGGTCGTCTTCCGTGTCAACGAACGGGTTGACACCGTAGTTCTTGAAAAACATGGCGTCAAAGGCCTCGCCGTTGACAATGGCCGTGCCACCGTGGGCGGGCGGAAAACCAACCGGTTCCTGCGGCAGGCGGATGTAGCCGATATTCGGGGGGCAGCCGCCGCCCTTTTTGACAGCCGTCATATCGGCGGCCTTAAACCGCATGAGTTCTTTCATGGGCACGGAAAAATCGTCCATCTCCGACTCTTCTCCAGGGTCCTTTTTTGACATCCTGGCGACGACTTCGGTAGCCGAGTCCCTGCCAACCGCGATACCGGTCATCTCCAGAGTGCCAAACTCGATATGGCTGATCCGTAGATCATAAGTGTCGGCCGGCAGGTTGCCGATGGTGAACGAGCCATCTGTAGCCGTCACCGTGCTCTCATTTGTGCCGACCACATATACTGAGGCTCCACCCACCGGCTGGCCGGTAGCCTCGTCTACCACGACACCCTTGAGGGTACCTGTCGCCAGGGCCGACAGGATGACCGTGACCCCCAACAGCATCAGGGCGAGAAACACGTAGGGGAAAATGGGCCTGGTATGCATATTGCACCTCCGGTTTGAATTGTTTCAACTCTGTCTCTTGAAGGGAATACACCACCGGGTCGGCTTTCTTCCCGGAAATCTACAAATCATTGTCGGGGTATCGCTGCTGCCGTCAATCCTTGATAGCGGCAAAGTGCGGATCGATTGAGACTTCTTTTTCAGTCGGACCGTCGTGGTGGGCGCATGATTTCTCGATGTACAACCCGGCTTTTTCGTGGTCTCCCAGCAGGGCATAACCGCGGGCGAGATTGTACAAAACCTCGCCGTTGAGGTCGGGGGTGGCCGCCAGGGCATCGAGCACGTGCCGGCAGCTTTCAGAGTCGCCGATTCCGGCCAGGGCCAGGGCTCGGAACGCCTTCACGTATGGATTGTCCGGTTCTCTCTCCTCGTACATCTTGCCGGCCTCGATAGCCTGCTGGAAATAGCCGACCGACTCGTCGACATGGCCTCTCGCCTTTTCCAGATAACCCAGGAAATACAGGGCCACGAACGCCAGGTAGCCGGCGTCAACCGATTCTTCAAAGAGGGCCCCGGCCTCATCGTACTGCTTGTTCGCCAGGTGGATGAAACCGGCTTCCAGGTAGCAGTTGGGATCGCCCTTGTATTTGATGGCCAGGAGGAAGTTCTCCAGGGCCAAATCCGGCACGCCGAGCTTGAGATACACCGTGCCAAGATTATAGTAAGCGCGGCCGTAATCGGGGCCAAGTTCGATAGCTCGCTGCAGGGTCGCCATGGCCAGCGTGTATTTGCGCAGGTCCATATTTACCAGGCTCAGCAGAAGCAGCGTTTCCAGGTCGGTGGGCGACAGTTCCAGAGACTTCTTGGCCCAATAAGTGGCCTGCTCGTGGTCACCCTCCATCTCCTTCAGCCAGGCCAGGGTGCGGTGACCGATGGCGTACTTGGGGTTTATCTCGATAGCTTTCAAAAAAGATTTCTCAGCCAGCGGGGCATCGTTCATCACCATATAGCAGCGGCCCAGCGAACGATGGGCCTCGGGGAGCATGGGGTCTATCTCAATGGCTTTGAGCGCCTTCTCCTTCGCGGCGTTAATTCGCTCCGGGCTGCGGTCATAATAACACATGTACTGGAAGGCGTAAACATCAGCCAGCCCGGAACAGGCCAGCGCGAAATCGGGGTCAATCTCCAACGCCCGGCTGAACATGCTGGTGGCGAATTCCATGTCCTCGAACTTGGATGTATGGTAGTAGTTCTTGCCCTTGAGATAATACTCGTAGGCCGAAACATCCGTCTTCAGGTAGTCCTCCACTTCGATCGAGGAGAACCCGGTTATATCCGCTAGCGCGACCGACGCATCCTTGGCCGCTTCCGAGAGCAGCTTAAACAAATCCTTGGTCGGCCCGTCATAGGTCTGACCGAGAACGAACTTATCCCCCTCGTCGCCGTATACGCTCAGGTTCAGTTTGATGTCTTCCTGCCATTTCATGAGCGAGCCCACTATTACGAAATCCGACCGGCACCGCTTGAATATGTCCCGGATGTTTCGCGGGGCGGCCGTCGACGGCTCCCGTGCTACCACCAGATCGGTTCGGCGCGAAATCTCGTTCATGACGTCTTCGGTAAAGCCCACGCAGAAATAATCCCAGCTCTCGTCACCGGAAAGGTTTTTTATGTCGATAACCGTGACCGTCTGTCGCTGCTTGATGGATTCTTTTATGACGCGCCGCGTGTCACCAGCCAACGAACTGTCGATGTGTTCCAGAACCGACTCGATACTGTCGAAACGATCCGTCGGGTCCTTGGCCAGCAGCTTCAGGATCATCGCCTCTATCCACTCCGGCAGGTCCGCATTTATCTCGCGGGGACCGGGAGGAGCCTCGTGAAGAATGGAATACATCACGGCGGCGGCATAGTCGCCTTCAAACGGCTTCTCACCCGTGAAAAGTTCAAACAGGATAGTGCCGAAACTGAACAGGTCTGACTTGAACGTAAGGGGCTCGCCGCTCAGTTGTTCCGGGGAAAGGTAGTGCAGGGTGCCTTCAATATTGCCCTGCTCGTCCACCGTATCGGGACGCACCGTCTTGGCCAGACCGAAATCGAATATCTTGACCTGGTTATCATCGGTAATCTTGATGTTATCAGGTTTCAGGTCGCGGTGAATCAAGTCCACCGAGTGAGCCGCCTTGATGCCTTCGGCGATCTGGCGCGCAATCTCGATCTTCTGCTCGAGGTCGCAGTCCGTGGCGCTGTCGCACAGGTCCTTGCCCGCCACGTATTCGAGCGAGATATACGGAAGACCTTCATATTCGGAATGCTCCCAAACCTTGACGACGTAAGGGGAGTCCGCTTTGGCGGCTTTTTTGGCCTCGTTGGCCAGGCGGCTCTGGTAGTCTTCCGACCGGGCCAGCTTCTCGGATATCAGCTTCAGGGCGACCACGCGTTCGAGGCGCGTGTCAAGCGCCCTGTAGACAACGCCCATGCCGCCTTCACCGAGACAGGTCTCGATTTTGTAGTGCCCGAACGTAGACCCTGGGGTCAGCATGCCGCACTCCCGGAAGGTACTTCCATGAGTTCCCGAAAGTTAAAGATTGCCAAAACAGCGGGTTTTGATATAATCCATTGTGCTCGGTTAACGCCCTAATATAAAGAGCTGTTTGTCATATGCCAAATGTTTCCGACAGAGAACTATCCCGCCTCAAAAATTCCGTAAGCGAGCTCTCAGCCCTAAACCAGATAGCCAACGCCATAAATGTTACGATGTCGGTCGATAAAATCAGCCAGATTATCCTGGAAAACTGCCTCAAACGAGTCGGCGCCTCGCAGGGGGCGATTTTCCTGCTTGATGACAAGGATCAGGAAATCGACAAGTTCAAAACCTTCGTCAGGGAAATCAACCCCACCGCCGGTGAAATTCCCTTTCACCTCAATGTCAGCCTGACCGGCTGGATGATCAAGAACAAGTCCATCCTGCTCAGTAATGATCCCGACGGCGATGACCGTTTCGCCGGCATGAACTTCAAGGCGATAGGTATCCGCTCCGTTCTGGCCGCTCCCTTGCTGTCCCGAAGTGGTTTGATCGGCGTTTTGGTGCTCTTTAACAAGAAGGTTCCCGAAGCCTTCGGCGAACACGATCGGCGGTTCTTGGGAATTGTGGGCACCCAGACGGCCAAGGTGATCGAGAATGCCCGGTTGTTCGAGTCCCAAAAAAAATTGGTCGCCATAAAAGAGGAGATGAGGCTGGCCACCGATATTCAGAAAGGCTTTCTCCCGGGTGAGAACATTGTCAGTCCCCGCTTTGAGGTCTACGGCTTCAACCGCCCCGCCAGGGAGATGGGCGGCGACTATTATGACATGGTGCCGCTCAGCGACGATCGAATTTTCATATCCCTGGGCGATGTTTCGGGAAAAGGCATGCCCGCGGCGTTGCTGATGGCTAACGCCCAGGCCGTTCTGCGCTCACAACTGTCCAAAACCAAGGATATCCCGCTGCCGGAACTGGCCGAAAACCTCAACCGCCTGATATGCCAGTTTACACCGCCCGAGCAGTATATCACAGCCATGTTCGGAGTCTACGACGCCTCGGAAAACAAGCTGTCATATATAAATGCCGGGCATTGCCCCCCGTTCATCATAAGAAAGACAGATGCGGCGCAAGTGCCTGCCGAGGCCGGTCTTGTTATTGGAGTACTGCCGGATTTCACCTACTCCGTTAATCACATCGAATTGGCGGCGGGGGAGATGGTGTTTATCTACAGCGACGGGATTACCGAGGCCTGGAATGAAAAAGATGAGGAATTCGGCGAGGAACGCCTGCACAGCGCTCTCAGCCGCTACTCCGGCGAAAGTGCTGTCGACCTGGGAGAAGAAGTCTACGGTCAGGTCGTCCGTCACCGGGGTCGACAGGAGCAATCCGACGATATAACCATCGTGATTCTCAGGGCCGTTTGACCAGTGCCGGAGCATCCGTCGGCAGCCGGGCTGAGCCCCCGGCCCCGGGTAGAGGGGAAGCCACGCCGGTCCGCTTCGCGCATATCCCAAAATTTCTGTTTTTATCTTGTGGCGGGAACCCCCTGGAGCCACATTTGTTGTAGAAGTAGCTTCTTAGAATATACATCTTGGAACGAGCCCGCCTGTTGTTCTTCCCTCCCCGCAGGCGGGCTTTTTTTTGGAAAATTCAGCGAGAATTTCCGTGACAACACGGTATACCGGGCCGGCTCGCAAATCTGTCGGGTTCAGCTTTTCTTCAGGTGAATCGGACCCCTCGACCGGTCTGGCTGGGTGCGAGGGCTGTAGGTATTTCAGGCTTAACCTTCAGGTTCTATAGACGGCTCGACCGCCACCGCCACCTGTTCCATCCCCAGAAGGCTGCGGACTTTCAGCACCAGTTCGATGGCATACGAGAAAACCAGGGGCGTCAGGATCAGCGTTATGACCGATGACAGCGCCAACCCGCCCACTACCACCGAGCCCAGGCCCCGGTAAAGCTCCGAGCCCGCCCCCGGCATAATCACCAGCGGGAGCATGCCCAGCGTCGAAGTTGCGGTGGACATAAATATCGGCCGCACTCGCACCCGTACCGACTCCTTGACGGCACTGCGGGCGTCAGCGCCCTGCCGCATCTGGTTAAGGGCCTGGTAGACAATCAGGATGGAGTTGTTAATGACGGTCCCGACCAGGATTACGAAACCGAGCATGGTCAACACGTCGAGTTGCTGCACGTTGTCGAACAGTTGCACCACCCGCAGGCCGAGAACACCGCCGAATGTCGCCAGGGGCACCGTCAAGAGGATAACCAGCGGATACGTGAACGACTGGAAAAGAGCCGCCAGCAACAGGTAGGTGAGAAGAATGGCCAGGTGGAAATCCGTCTGCAGGGCCCGCCGCAGCCGGGAGAGGTCATCGGCCGTACCCGATATATTGATATCGTACAAACCTCCGATCTGCCCCTGCCCGCGAAGCCCGGCGACGATGTTATTCTCTATGGCGGCAATAGCCTCCTCGAGCGGTGTGTCGTCCGGAAGCACCGTTTCGATAGAAACCGCTCGCTGGCGTTCGACGTGGTTTATCTCGACCGGCCCCTGCCGTTGCCTGATGTCGGCAATATCTCCCAGGGTGATAATCCGGCCGCTGGCCGTAGCCATCGGTAACTGGGCGATATCCTGGGTGTGCTGCGTCCAGTCGTCGCGTCCCTTGATCACCAGATCCAACTCGCGTCCCTGGTAGCGATATTCGCTGACGATGACGCCGTCCACCAGGGCGTTGACGGCCTGACCGATTTCTGTGGCGCTGTAACCGGCGTCCGCCGCCCGGGCCCGATCGGGATATACCCGCACTTCCGGGTTGCCCAGGTCAAGCCCTGGAATCGGCCGTGAATTAGAGCCCGGTAATACCTGGCCAATCTGACCGAAAACCTGGCCCGCTATGCCCAACACCTGGGGCAGTTCCGGACCGGTGATGTCGATCCGGACGGAGCGTGTACCGGCAAAACCGCGCGAGAAAAGTGAGGTCTGGCTCGCAAATCCGATGGCCCCCGGGATTGAACGCAGAATCCCGTTCGCGACCGGAACCAGTTCCCGCACACGACTGTCGTCGCGCGCCCGCATGCCCATAAAGGCCTGCCCGGAAAAGGCGACATAAAAAAAGTTGTCGATCCCGCCGCCCGCCAGGTCGGCCGCCTCGGAAGGCTCCGCTTCCCAGAGGTGGGCCAGTTGTGATTCGATACTTTGCCCCACGTTAACCATCTCGTCAAGGTTATATCCCGGCGGCGGCAGCATGAGTCCGAAGACAAGGTTCTGGTTTCCATTTGGCAAATACTCGGAATCGGGCAGAAGCCACCAGGTCATTCCCATAGAAAGAACCACCATGCCGATAATTGTACCCAGCCGACGAGCCGCCTTGGCGTTGATATAGTCCACGATCTGCGAAACCCGGACAGCCAACCTCTCCAGGAGGGTCTGTCTGCCGGCGCTACCCTTTAGACTGTTCGAAACTTTCAGTACCCGGGATGACAGGGAGGGGATTACGGAAATTGCCACCACCAGCGAAATCACAATGGCGCTCGCGATGGCTATGGCGATATCGCGGAAAAGCTGTCCCGCGCGTTCCTGCACAAACATAATCGGCAGAAACACCGCCACGGTGGTCAGCGTCGATGCCAGGACCGCCCCCCACACTTCCCGCGTCCCGTCAGCCGCCGCCTGCCATTTGTTTTTGCCCATCTGAAGGTGGCGATAGATATTTTCCAGCACGACAATGGAGTTGTCGACCACCATGCCCACCGCGAAGGCCATCCCGGCCAAAGAAATGACGTTGATGGTCCGGCCAAAAATGTACATCGCCCCGAAGGCTGTCACCACCGAGATGGGTATCGACAGGGCAATGACCAGGACCGAAGAGGGCGATCGCAAAAACAGGAACAGCACCAGAATCGCCAGGATACCGCCTATGTATAGATTCGAAAAGACCTGGTCAATGGCGGCATTGATATAGACCGTCTCGCGGTAGACATTTTCAAGCTCCATGCCGCGGGGTTTGAGAATTTCCCGGTTGATGATTTCCACCTGGTCCAGAAGACCATCCATAACTTCAAGTACGTTGGCGCCTATCTGCCGCTGGGCATTCATGGCGATGGCCGGACTTCCCTTGTGCCTGACCTGGGCCACCGGCTTGCGGTAATCCAGGCTCACCTCGGCCACATCCCCCACGTGCAGCGGCACCCCGTTGCGGACTTTGATGATGGTCCGTTCGATAGCTTCAATCGATTCGAAACGGGAGATGGTCCTGACAACGTAGCGGCGTTTCCCTTCGCCGAAGTCGCCGCCAGAGATATCCTTGTTTTCCGATTGCAGGGCCGCGCGCAGCTCGGATATGGTTATTCCGGATGACGCCAGAAGCTCGGGATCGAAGGTCACGTGCAGTTCTTGTTCCAGCCCGCCGAAAATGTTGATGGCCGCCACACCCTCGACCCGCTCGAGACGCGGTTTGACCAGGTCCTCGATCAGGGTCTGCGTGTGGGGAATGTGCGTGGAATCATTGCCCTTGACGATAAACCAGGCGATGGCCCGGTCGAACGGACCCGTCGTACTCACCACCGGGCGATCGGCGTTTTCCGGGTAGCCGGACACCTCGTTGAGCTTGTTAGTCACCCGAACCACGGCGCCGGTGATGTCGGTGCCGACCGGGAACTCCAGCGTTATCTGACCCCGGCCGTCACTCGACTCGGAGTACA
>CBFCYQ010000128.1:0-8328 GCA_965602205.1 uncultured bacterium
CTCGTCCATGTGGCGCGGCATGAAGCCCACGGCATCGACCTGTACCCGCCCGTCGCGGAGCAACTCAAACCCGGCCACCTGGGCCTCACCGGGGTTGGGGTAGTCAAGGCTGACAATTGTATCGGCAATAGAAAGACAACCAAGGAAAGCAACTGCAAGGAAAGCAGCGCATATCACTCTCATCGCTCGCATACGTTAATCCTCCACGGCTTTGATTGTTGGTTTAGCGCGATATAATCTTGAATACGACGGAGTGTGATGGTTGTTGCGACGGATTATCCGAACTGTGTTGGTTCGCGGCACAGCCGGACTTCAAGTCATGCTTGAGATATGGGGTGTAATGGATTGTTGCTTAGCGGCATAGGCGAGTTATTTGTGGTGTTTCTTGATAAACTCTTCCACTTCTGGCAATCCTCCCTGGAAGACGAGATAACCGTTGTATGGCTCCCGTTCGGTAATCTCTCCACACACCGGCGTCAGCATCATATCCTTGACTTTTTCCAGGTCATCGGTCTGGCCCAAAACCCAGCTGAGTTTGGTGAAGGCCACCTCCGGCAGCATATTCTCCGCTGGAATGATCCCCTTCTGCATGAGGTCGCGGCCCGTGTCGTATACAAACATGTGAACATAGCCCCACAGGGTTTGGACGGTCATGTATATGGCAACGCCTTTTTGGGTGGCGCGCTCTATGGCCGGATAAACCGGTTTGTTGACATGGCCCAGACCGGTGCCGGCGATGACGATTCCTCTGTAACCGTTGTCCACCAGGGCGTCGATAATGTCGGGATGCATATTGGGATAGTAATAGACCAGCGCCACTCTCTCGTCAAAATAGGGATAGATGTCAACCTTACGGTCTTTGCGCCGCCGGCTGTAATCATTCTTCAGAGGCGTAATTTTGTCGCGGTCCACGGTGGCCAGGGGGATATCACCCAGGGTCCGGAAAGTGGAACGGTATGACGAGTGCATCTTGCGCACCCGGGTGCCCCGGTGCAGCAAACCGTATTCGTCGGAGGTCGGGCCGAACATGCAAACCACTACTTCGGCGATATCCGACTCGGCGGCCGTCTTGGTGGCATGCATCAAATTGAGGGCGGCGTCGGAGGACGGCCGATCGGAGGACCGCTGCGATCCGACCATGACTATCGGCACGGGTGAATTTTGAACCATGAAGGCCAGCGCCGAGGCCGTGTGGTGCATGGTGTCGGTGCCGTGCCCGATGACAATGCCGTCAATCCCCTTTTTGATTTCGTCGCCAATGGCTATTGCCAGCGTCTTGTACTGTTCCGGCCCCATGTTCTCGCTGAAAACGGCGAAGAGCTTCTCCGTGGTGAGATTGCATATCTCGGCCAGTTCGGGAACGGCTCCGTAAAGTTCACCAGGGGAGAATGCCGGTATGACCGCCCCGGTGCGGTAGTCCAGGCGCGAGGCAATAGTCCCGCCGGTGCCAAACAGCTTAATATTCGGTTTGCCTTCCGAGAACGGGAATTCCTTTTCCGGTATCTTGTAATGGGCTTCTTTGTAACCGTGTTCCTTGATATCCCGGATAGTATCGACGGCCACGCCGACGTTGTAACCACTGGTCAGCTTCAGGACAATGTGTTCATCATCGTCGTTCTCCGACCTCGGCAGCAGAATGCCCCGAAATTCGCCGCGACTCGTCCCGACATGGACATCGCTCCACACGCGGACCTTATATGATTTAAGCGCCGCCAGGGCCCGCCCCTTATATCCTTTGAATAGATCAGCCACCGCGCACCGCCTTTTCCACCCGTTTCTTAAGGTCACGGAGAGGGATATTGCCGATAGCGTGGTCTCTCAGGTTGCCCATGACCCACGACAGATAGGCGTGGGGGTTCCGGGAGCGATTGATCTGCCGAAACTTCTCTTTCAGCACGGGAATCAGCTCGAGAACCTGTTCCAGGGAGTTCGTTTTGTAGCCGATGGTGGTCAGCACGGATTCGAAATCCATGTTGGGGTGCTGGTAGATTACCGGGAGCATCTCTTTGGCCAGTTCCGGCTCCAGCTTTCTTTCCGCAAGAAACTTTAGAAGTTCGTATACCCTGTCATAAATGAATCCCGGCGAAGCCGGGTATTTGCCCTCGATGTGCTTTAGCGTGTGTCCCAGAAGCGTCCCGACGAATTTCGCGTCCTGATGAAAATCGGCCGCAGCCTTTTCGATTACACCGGTGACGTTGTTCCGCAAGATGTAGGGATAGGTGTCTTCGGGAACGTGCCAGTCGCGCAATTGCTTCAGCCGCTCGGAAACCGGCACCGGCAGATTTTGCCGGACTTTCTCAATGAGATCCTCGGCGATACGGATTGGGGCCGAGTCAGTATCCGGGTACATCCTGTCCGGGCCCGGCAACACCCGTTCGAAAATCGTCTGGCCGTTTGCCAGGCCTTTGCGTGTTTCGTTGGGAACGCCCTGGAATGCCAGTTGACAGCGCTCTTCAATGGTCTCCAGGGCGGTGTCGACATCCTTTGGCGGTCCCCAGACAATCACCTGCGCATCATCCGCGGTGGCCCTGAAAAGTGATCTTATAGGTAACCAGTCCTTGTCCGCCAGGACCCGTTCCAGTTGTTCCGAATGAATCAGGTTTGGCCGTTCCAAACAGGCTATTACCTTTACGCGGCCCTCGAGTTCGTCGGCAAAGATCTGCCCCGGCTGTGTGAAGTGCGACAGTATCCCGGCGAAACCGGGCAGGTTGATGGCGGTGACACGCCAGTCATTCCGTCTGGCTTCTGCCAGGGGCGCGTAGTCGCATTGAAGGAGTTGGTAATCGATGTCCCGCGACGACACAGTCCAGTTTTCCTGATCCGCAGCAGATTTCTTCAGCCGATCCCTGATCATCAGAAGGGCTTTGTGCCGGAACGCCTCAATGTGGGTCAACAGCGGTATCCGGGCAATTCGGGAAACGCCCTTTATTTCAACACGGGTCGAACCGGTGATGCTGACGTTGACGTCCTGGCGCGCGGCGCCGATGCCCGTCCGGACTTTCCCCGTACTTCGCGTTAGAAATCTAAGATAATGCCCGGCCTCGGCCGCCTCGTCGGGAGTAAGCATGTCGGGGTAGGTCACGGTCTCGATCAGGGGCATCCCCAGGCGGTCGGTCGTGTAGACCCGGTTATGCCCGATGTCCGAGACCTCCCGGCAGGCGTCTTCCTCAATGCTCAACTGGATGATCCTGACATTTTTGCGGGCGAGGGGAATTTCACCTTCAATCCCCACGATACCGGTCCTTTGAAAGCCGGTCGGGATGGAGCCGTCCAGGTATTGCTTGCGGGTAATGTGAAGTTCGCTGACGATGCTGGTCTTGAGCAGGAGGGCGACCTCAAGAGCAATCTCAAGTGCCTGCCGGTTCATTGGGAACGGCGGCGTGTCGTCCACATCGTACGTGCAGGCGGTCTCATTTTTGATATGATAGAAAATATTCTTGCGGGTCTTGCGCTCCATCAGCGCCGTGCCATCATACTCCCCCATCTCGCTCAGAGTCGGCCGCATGTGTCGCACGACCTCGGCGTCGTGCTCGCCGTCTTTCTGATAAAGACCGGCGGGGCACCGGCAGAACAGTTTTTTCTCTGTCTTCAGTTGCTGATGGATTTCCAGGCCGCAACGGAATCCCAACTCGGCGTACGTTTTGTCAGTGGCCTTATCTCGCGATACATAGCCCACGGCGGCCATGCTCTCCCGGTAGTTGCCGGCAGCGTCCAGGGGTCGATTCATTTAGCTACCTGCGTGCACGCGTTTTGTCTGTCATCACTTGAGCACCACATTGCGCGGCAACATACGATAAACGGCTCGTTTTTTCAAGCAGATAAGCTCATAATTAGCTGGTTTTTACGGCTGTTCAAAGCCCGCGGGTGACGGTAAATGACATTGACTGTGCGGTTGGCCGGGCCCGCCCCAGATTCAAAATCCGTTGACATATCAGGACACATTCGGTATACTATCTACAGAACTTTCTGCACCGTCATTATCCTACCGTCACGTACATAACAGGAGTGTTTATGCGTTACTCGGCAATTGGTATCCTCACCGTTTCATTAACAATCATGGCGACAATAGCCTGGGCTCAACCGCCGAACTACCAGATATCCAGCCCCTCGAGTTACTTGCAGAACGAAGAGCAGGTATGGGTTTCGCCTACCGACAGCAACCTCATAATAGCGGACTGGCGCGATTTCAGGCTGAGTTATCGGCAGATTGGATTGGGCCGCTCCACCGATGCCGGCCAGACCTGGACCGACTCTCTGCTGAGCCTGACCAAATACAACAGGCAGTCGGATCCGTGTCTTGATGTTGATAGCGACGGGAATTTCTACGTCTGTTTTCTCGATTACGACCGCGACGGTTTTGGGTCCTCCATAGGCTTCGTTAGGTCTACCGATGGCGGCCTGTCCTATACCGGCCCGGTCAATATCGAAGGTATGATCGGGCAGTATTTTGAGGATAAGCAGTTCATCACCGTCGACCGGACCGGCGGCGCCTATGACGGTAATCTCTATGTCGCCTGGGCGCGATTCCGGTCCGACCTGGGCGGCAACCGCATCTTTTTTGCCCGGTCCACCGACGGCGCGGCGACTTTTCCGGATACCCTGGCGGTCGGCCCGGTACCGGATTTCAGCAGTTGCGGCATCAATCTGTCCGCAGCCGGCCAGTTCGCGCAGCCCCTGGTTGGCAGTGACGGTGCCGTGTATGTTTTCTGGATAGGCTTTGACACGGTCGCATGTGAGCTGCGCAATGGTATAAACATGGTCAAGTCCACCGATGGCGGTGCCTCGTTCACGACTCCCCGGACCGTCCAGCACACGCGCGGCTATTTCGGGGAGATCGACGGTGGTGTTGATGTTTACAATGCCACTGCGGGGGCTGTCGACATTTTCGGCGGACCCTACAACGGCGATATTTATCTCGCTTATGCTAATATGGACATGTCCAACACCGAGTACTTTGATTGGAACATCGAGTTCATTCGTTCCTCGGACGGCGGGACGACCTGGTCTTCCCCCATCTATATCAATGACGATCCGACCGGACTCGGAGCGATGTACGACCAGTTCCACCCCTGGCTTTTCTGCAACCAGGAAGGGACATTGGTCATCATATTCTATGATCAACGCACTGACCCGGTGTTGCACTACAAATTTGACTGCTTTGCCGCATATTCCTTTGATGGTGGGAAGTCGTGGACAACCAATCATCGCATTTCCGAGGTGTCCATCGATCCCGGCTTTCTGGAAAGCGCGGAGGAGCCGCCCGACACCAAAGAGAGTCTTCCCGTTTCAGCATCCCCGGCAATAAGTCCCATGGCCGGGAGAATAGCCGAATACATCGGTGTCACGGCGTTCAGAGATCATGTCAATGCCGTCTGGACCGATACCCGCAACGGCAACCAGGACGTCTTCGGCGCCAACTGGGCCATTCCGCTGCTCCAGCCGCGGCTACTGGCTCCCGGGAACGATGCCATCGAGGTCGCACCCGCGCCGATCTTTGATTGGGCAACCACATGGAAAGAAGACGACGACCGGTATACGATAGAGGTCTCGCGCAGCCCGTCCTTTACATCGCTGGTCCTATCCGAGACCTTGGAGGAAAGCTACTACCCGTCGGCCGTGACTCTTGATGATGGCGCTTACTACTGGCGGGTAAAGGCACATAAGATATCCACGGCGGAAGTGTCTGATTATTCGGAAGTGTGGAAGTTCCGCATCGGCACTCCCTGCTGTCTCGACATCCGTGGCAACGCCAATAATGACTTGGAAGATAAAGTCAACGTCTCCGATGTGAGTTATCTGCTGGCCTATCTTTTCGGAATCCCGGCAGGTCCCGCTCCTGTCTGTCTCGAGGAAGGCAACGTCAATGGCGACCTTGATGAAAAAACGAACGTATCGGATGTCAGCTACCTGGTAGCGTACCTGTTCGGCATTCCCACCGGCCCTGCACCGCCTGCCTGCCCTTAAAGGCCGCCGGTATCGACACGCTTCTTAGACGGGCGCTCGGGACTGACTCCGGGCGCCCGTTGTGATTCGTACAAGCGGTTACGATTGACATTCGACGGCTGACAGTGAATATTGACCCAGACACCATGCGGAGGTATTCTCGGTCGATGTTCAGGCGCTTGTTTCTCGGTTGCATAGTATCACTGGCGGTTCTGCTGGTACTGGAACTCGCCGGCCGTGTCATCGAAATGGCGGTGCCGCGAATTGTCATGTCGACGGAGGCCTCGCCCGGATGGCAAACTCCTTTTTTCCAGAGCTTCCTGGACTGGCACGAACCCGATCCCGATCTCCTCTGGCGTTTCAAAGCCGGACTTGACGACGCTCTCATGAAAACTAATTCACAACACCTGCTCGGCGACGAGTTGAGTGAAGAGAAGCCGCCGGGTGTTTATCGAATACTTCTGCTGGGCGATTCGTCGCCCGTTGGCATAGGCCTGAAAAACCGACGACAGGCCTTTGGAGAGTTGCTGGCCACTGCGCTGAACATCTCTCTCATCGACTACAAGGGTGTTGAACTCATCAACGCCGCCGTTTCCGGTTACACCACTGAGCAAATTAAAGTAGTGCTTGAGCACACAGGGTGGAAGTACCAGCCCGACTTAGTCATAGTCTACGCCGGGAACAATGATGCCTCGATCTCCGGCCCTTCGTCCGACGAGGAATTGCTGCACTCTCAGGAGTTGCGCGGTCTGCGCCGGGCCTTCTCACATCTGGCGCTTTATCGCCTCCTGCGATCGGCCCTGGCCGGTTCGAGAACACCGCAAGGCGAACTCTGCCTTGAGTTGAAACCAAGAGTCTCCGCCGAACGCTTCGGGCACAACCTTGCTGAGATCACGAATCAGTGTCGCCAACATAACTGCCCTGTGATTATCGTCAAGCCACCGGTACCACGGCTGTGGCCGGCCGGTCTTCAATTCAAGGTATTTCAGCATGCCGGCGCGGACGGCGGCCGCCTTATCATGCCCGAACAGATGCGACGCCTGCTTGGCAGAAATGTCAGGTATTGTCTGGGTAAAGAGTGGATTCGTCAACTTTATCAGCATCGAGATGTGTTCACCGATGCCGTGTACGCCTCCGCATATAATGACTCGATGGACACCGACGAGGCAATCCGGCACTATTCAGACCAACGCACCCGGGACAGTCTGGACCCCCTTGCGGCCAACAACCTGGGGGTATCCTATTGGGAGACAGCCCGCTACCGCGAGGCTGACAGCCTGCTGAAACTGGCTCGTCGGCTGAGTCTACAGCAGCACGGTTGCGAGGCTCCTATGGCTCGCTTGACCGCGGGCGCACCATTTTTGTATAACATCGGCGTAAGCCTTTTGTCCTGGTCGCAACAGGATGCCTCGCATCACGGGGCCGCTTATGCGCATCTTGATTCGGCCCTGCAGGCAGACTATTTTTCACTGAGGATCAAAGATGATTATCTGCAGGAAATTGACCGGTTAGCCGAAATGAGTAATGTATTTGTTGCAGACCTCGAGCAGACATTTGCGGACAACGGCGGCGAGGCACTATTTACCGACCACTGTCATCCCACCCCCGAGGGCCACCTGCTGATAGCGAAGCAACTGCACGACCTTGTCCTGGAACAAATTGTGCGGCGATAGAGGCGGCACCGGCTGAGGCCGGCAGAAAGGGCTTGTAAATGCAGGTCTTTTTTGTATCTTTATCTAACACTGGAGGTGACATTGGGCAGAAAATCCCGCGCTTTATGTCGGCTGGTCGCTCCGCTGACTCTGATCCTGGCTGTGAACGCCTACCCGGCGGCGGACATTGGCCCCGATATCTGGAACAATCTGGACAGGACCGGTGAGGTAGGCATAATAATTACACTCAAGGGCTTTGAGGCGGCGGCGCCTATGCCGAAGTCCGCACTCAGCCGGTTGTCGGCATCGCAGGATAATCTTGTCTCAGTGCTTGAGACTGAGGGCTTTGAATTGCGCTACCGGTATTCGCATCTTCCTATTATCTCCGGTCGCGCGAACGAGTCGGTCCTGTTGGCTCTTTATGAGCGTGAAGACGTGCTGGCAGTCGAGTATGACATACCTATCAAGGCGAACCTGGCCCAGTCGGTACCGCTGGTGCAGGCTGACTACGTGCGCAATACGCTGGGTTACACCGGCTCCGGCGTGGTCGTGGCGATTGTTGACACCGGCATAGATACCGATCACCCCAATTTTGTCGGCGGCCGCATTCTGGCTCAGTATCATTTCCTGAATGACGGTGGCGATGTGGGACCGGGGGCCGAGGATGACAACGGCCACGGCACCAACTGTGCCGGCGTGGTAGGCAGTTCCGCCGCCGTCGGCGGCTTCGGCA
>CBFCYQ010000129.1:0-8297 GCA_965602205.1 uncultured bacterium
GGCGGCTGACCGACAGCGCCGGTCTCTACACGCTCTTTTCTCCGGCCAACGGGGATATCGAGTTCGTCAATGTGGCCGGCGGGCCGACGGTTAGTATCACCGATTTCCTCAGGTTTTCGGCGGGAGGGGCCTACCATCACGTAGACTACCGCCAGTTCGACAAAAAGCCGTATCTGCCGGACTATCAACTCTTCTCGGGGCTGGAGTTGCATGTTTACTGGCGGCAGCGCTTGCTGCATCTTTACGCGTACGGCGAGATCGTATATTCGGGCGGCTACGACGGTTATGTCCAGACGGGTCTGGGAAATGACCCGGTGGCCAACGTCAAGATATCGTTTCGGATAAAGAAATTCCGCATGCACTATGTGGTTCAGAATGCCCTGAACCGGGAGTACACCTCCCGCGATTACATAACTTTCCCGGGGCGCTACAACTACTACGGTATTACGTGGAATTTCGGCGACTGAATCGGCGTCATTCCCGGCATCGTACAAAAATCCCACATCTGCAGAGCCTTGTCGGACGAAGCGAGAGACTCTGCTTGACATCAAAGTGAGAACTGTCAATATTCAGGCTATGCAAAAACTTCCGTTATCCCGCGAAAAAGCCTACGAAATGGTCGTAGCAAGAATAGGCGTCAACAACCTTTTGAAGCACATCCTGGCGGTTGAGGTCGGCATGCGCCAGGTTGCCGAACACCTGGGCGAAGATGTCGACTACTGGGGACTGACAGGCTTGATTCATGATCTCGACTACAACGAGACCAAAGACGACGAGCCCCGGCACACTTATATCACCGAAGAGTGGCTGGCCGAATATGACTTGCCCGAGGAGATGATTTACGCCATCCACGCGCACCCGGGGCATGTGCCTTGCCGATCTCGGCTGGACTGGGCGCTGTATGCGGTCGACCCTGCCACCGGGTTCCTGGTGGCCTGTGCCCTGATGCACCCGGACAAGAAACTGAGTGTCATCGATGGCGGCTTTATGTTACGTCGATTCAAGGAAAAACGTTTCGCCGCCGGGGCTACCCGTGAAAATATAGCCGCCTGCTCGAATCTGGGACTGGAACTGGACAGGTTCCTGCTACTCGTGCGCGACGGCATGTTGACCATTTCGGATCAACTCGGCTTGTGACAATGGCCGGATGCGCCGGCATCTGTGCCTGAGCATATTTGGAATGTGTCCGGGTGAGGCTACCTCCGCCAACATCCGACGCCGCGGGAGACCCCAAACCTGTGACTGGAAACTTGGAACAGGCCGTTTGAATGTTGACGCCCGACGCACCAAATCCACAACCCTCCGGTGTTCGTGACCGCGAAGGCCAGAAAAGAGACGGCTTGTGGCGCAAAGACGTTTTCGGCTGGTCACTCTACGATTTTGCCAACACCATCTATTCTATGAACATCGTATCGTTATACCTGAAGCGGTATATCGTGGAGGACCTGGGTCGAGACGACCGCTATTTTGATATTCCTTTCTCTATCTCGATGCTTTTCGCGGCCGTGCTGCTGCCGGTGTTGGGTACGATCTCGGACTACTCGACGAAGAAGAAAATTTTCTTGCTCCTTTTTACGGTGACCTGCTGTCTGGCAGTGGGTTTGATGGCCGTCGTCCCGGCTTCGATGATCACTTTTCTGTTGGTTCTTTTCATTGTCGCCAACTTCTCTTATGAAGCCGGTCAACCGTTTTATAATTCGCTTCTATACTCGGTCGCTGACGGCAAACAGGCCCGCTTTGTGTCGGGTGTCGGCGTAGCCCTGGGTTATACAGGCTCGATCCTCGGCATGCTGGTAGTGTTGCCGTTTGTGGCCGGTTCGTTCTTTACCTGGGACATCCCCTTCCTGGCCGGCGGGGGCAAGACGAGCTCGTTCGTGCCTACGGCCATTCTATTCATGGTTTTTGCGCTGCCCCTTTTCCTGTGGGTGCGGGAAGCGCCTGTAACCAGAGTTGGAAAGCCGGGCTTTGTCGATTCCTATCGGGAAGTCTGGAAGGGAATACGCCAGACAAAAAAATACCCCGGGGTGCTGCGGTACCTGATTGCCGATTACTTTTTTGAGGACGCCGCAACCACCGTGATACTGAATATCGGGCTCTACTGCTCCATTGTGATAGGCTTTGGTGATGAAGATATCACGTTTTTTCTGGTAATATCCACCGTCAGTGCCGTCGTCGGGTCGTTTCTGATCGGTAAAGTAGCCCAGTACTGGTCGCTGAAGAGTCTGCTGAGCCTGATTGTGCTGGGCTGGGTACTGACGCTGTCATTTTTCGTTGTTTCCGATAACAGGGTTCTTGTCTGGCTGCTGGGATCGGTAGTGGGTATCTTGCTCGGCGGTCTGTGGACAACCACGCGACCGCTGCTGGCGGAGATGGTGCCTCGGGCGGATCTGGGCCGATTTTTCGGCCTGTTCGCGCTGTCAGGCCGGGCGGCGGCCGTCATCGGACCGCTCATCTGGACTCTCGCGGTTTATCTTTTTAACGCCGAGCGGGTCGCCGGTAAAGCCGTGATTGGACTGCTGGAGATACCTGAGTCGAATTGGCCCAAACTGCCTTACAAAATGGGCGTATTATCTTTGATAGTCATGATGGTAATAGGGCTGTTCATCTTCAGAAAGGTACCGCACCCGAAAGGACCTGCCCGTGGGTAGAAAGATCGGTGACTGGCACCACTACTCCGGTGCGATCCACGTCCACACGACCGAATCGGATGGCACCAAGGCCTTTGAGGAAGTCGTCGCCATCGGTCGTGAGGCCGGGCTTGATTTCATCATGTTTGCCGATCACATGACCTTGAGCAACCGTGAGCAAGGGAAGGAGGGCCTTTACGGTGATTTGCTGGCCGTGGTCGGGTATGAACACAACGACCGGGAAGATAATCACCACTACCTCCTCTTTGGCAGTCCGCGAGTCTACCCCGAGGACCTGGCGCCGCTGGAATATGTCGCCGCCGGGGCCACCGACGGGGCCATCGGGATAATGGCTCACCCGGACGAAGTTCGTGACCGGCTGGCCGAATATCCGCCTTATCCCTGGAAGGATTGGACAGTGTCCGGTTTTACCGGTCTCGAGATATGGAACCAGATGTCAGAGTGGATGGAACGCCTCACGAAATATAATAAGCTGCTGATGGCTTTCTCCCCGCGCAAGTCGATGGTAGCTCCATCCGACCGCGTGCTGAAGAAGTGGGACGAGTTGAATACCACCGGTAAAGTCGTCGGTGTGGCTTCGGTCGATGCCCATGCTTTCGTTCAAAAAGTGGGTTTTTTGAGAGTGCAGATATTTCCGTACAAGGTTCATTTTCGGTGTCTGCGTACTCACGTGATTCTGCCCCGGCCCATGTCAAAAGACTTTGAGACTGCGAAACGTCAGCTCTATGACGCTATCAGGGACTGCCGGGTTTACGTGTCCAATATGCGCTGGGGGGACGCCGATCGTTTCGAGTTCCGTGGTGAAAGCAGCGACGATGCGGTCGTGTCCGGCGGTGAGTTGCCAGCCGTCGCTGACACCCGCCTGTATGTAAACCTGCCGGAGCGAGCCACGGTAAAGCTGGTACACAACGGGCAAAAGATTCTGCAGACGATGACCGATAGCCTGGAATACAAAGTATCTCAGCCCGGCATTTACCGGGTGGAGGCGTGGAAAGGCAGGCGCGGTTGGATATTTTCGAACCATATCAGGGTGGGGATGTGAGCGCTATGGTTCGCCGGTCCACGGCCAGGGTAATCAGCCTCATCGATGAAGAGTGTCTGACGCGGTCTTCTGCTGCGGCGCACAAGCTGGTCGCCAAATTCATCATCATCTCCGGCGATGCGGAACTCAACCTGATTCTTGGCCTGATTTCGGATTACCCATACCACGCTGATCTGGTCGCACGCTTCTGTCACAATTATGATATTGCGTCCGGTTGGACTCGAAAGCCCGACCTTTACGAAATCCTTGAACATTGCTGGAAAATCAAGGGCGGCGGCTGGGCGGATATTGATTTGGCGGCCGGGCGCTGGAAGTTTCTGGGCAATTCTTCAGCGTATGGCGCCTGCGATCGTGGCGATCTCAACTTCGTGTTGACTGACCATCCGTTTTTCACGGGTTACTCAATCACAATCGCGTAACGTGGGCCTTGTGATTAATGTATCTATCACCTTTAAGGGCCGAATCTACCTCCGGGGCATATCTTCTTGGTAAACAACGAAGTAAAGAGACCTCTCCATTTAACGATTCCATCGGCAGATCAAAAAAATACACCAATCACCGCAATATTTCTTGACATTAGTGCGTATTATACCTAAAGTTAGCCCAATTCACGACAAGTGGTAGGTGCTCGACATACATGTTTGAAACTTTCTATCCTATTCTCTTTCTGGTCTTCTTTGCGGTGTTCCTGGCTGTGATGTTAGTGCTGATGTCAGTGCTAATCGGCCGGCGCACCCGAATGGGGAAGAAGGGAATTTCCTATGAGTGCGGGCTGGAGCCGGTGGGGAGCACCAAAGAACCGATCCCGGTAAAATTCTACATGGTGGCTATCCTGTTTATTCTCTTTGACATTGAGGTGATATTCCTTTACCCATGGGCCGTGATCTCCCGCAATCTGGGATGGTTTGGCTTTGTGGAGATGCTTGTTTTTATACTGATTATTCTGGTCGGCTATTTCTATATCCTTAGTAAGGGAGCGCTGAAATGGGATTAGAGGAAAAAATCCCCGATTCGATCATCCTGACGACTCTTGACAAGATGGTCAACTGGTCCCGGAAGCGCTCAATGTGGCCGTTGGGCTTCGGGCTGGCTTGTTGCGCCATTGAAATGATGTCGACATTTGCCTCGCATTTTGACTTGTCCCGTTACGGTATGGAAGTGATGCGGCCGTCGCCGCGGCAGGCGGATTTGATGATTGTCGCCGGTCGCGTTTCGGTGAAGATGGCGCCGGTGGTGAAAACGCTATACGAACAGATGCCGAACCCCAAGTGGGTGCTGGCCATGGGTGCCTGCGCGTCGTGTGGCGGCGTCTTCAACAATTATGCCATCGTTCAGGGTGTCGATCGAATCATCCCAGTGGACATCTATGTGCCCGGATGTCCTCCTCGCCCGGAGCAGTTGATGGACGGAATATTAAAACTGTTCGAGAAGGTCGAAAAGGAATCGCTCAAAGACAAACGTGAGGACTGGGGGCGAAAGGCGGGCTGAGGCCTGGGCTTATAATTGTGCGCCGTACCAGCGGACATTTGACTTTGTGAAATTTTGAACAAGATGACCGGGATGGAAGAAAAAATCAGAAGCTTTATGAAGGCGAACTTTGCGGATGCCATAATCCGCGAAGACGACTTCCGTCGGCAGCAGTCTTTCTATGTCAAAGCCGAGGCTCTGGTCGATATATGTCGGGCTCTTTTTGATGAACCCGAGCTGGATGTCAGGTTTCTAGCTGACATAACTTCGCTCGACTGGTACGGTCATCCCGAACAGGAAAAAGGCCGCTTTGAAGTTGTTTATAATCTGTATTCTTTGACCCACAAGTATCGCTTTTTCCTGAAAGTGCGCCTGCCGGCCGAGGCTCCCAGCATTGCCAGCCTGACCGACCTGTGGGCCGGTGCCAACTGGATGGAACGCGAAGTGTGGGACATGATGGGTATCAAGTTCGAAGGTCATCCCGACCTGACCAAGATAATTACTCCTGATGAGCTTGAAGGTCATCCTTTGCGCCGCGACTTTCCCCTTACCTGGGAGCAACCGCGGTTCAGTTGGAACAAGGACGATCCCCCTGAGGTGATAAAGTGACGACCGAGAGCAAAACCATCACCATCAATATGGGGCCGCAACATCCGGCCACCCACGGCGTCTTGAGGGTGGTGCTCGAGCTCGAGGGTGAAATGGTAGTCAAGGCGCGTCCGGTGGTCGGCTACCTGCACACGGGGATCGAGAAGACCATGGAGTCCAAGCTGTATTACAAGGCTCTTCCGGCCACCGATCGCATGGACTACCTGGCCCCGATGTCCAACAACCTCGGGTATTGCCTGGCGGTGGAAAGCCTGATGGATATCGAGGTTCCGGAAAAAGTCAAGTGGGCCCGTTGTTGCCTGGCCGAACTGACACGCGTAAACTCCCACCTGGTCTGGCTCGGCACCCACGCTCTGGACCTGGGTGCGATGTCCATGCTGCTGTACACCTTTCGGGAGAGAGAGCTGGTTCTCGATATTTACGAAGCGTGCGGTGGCCAGCGCATGATGACCAGTTACATCCGCATCGGCGGCCTGGCCCACGAACTGCCGCCCGATTTTGACAAGAAGGTCCGCGAACTTACCCGCATCGTGCGCGAGCGTATGAACGACTACGAGACCCTGCTAACGAATAACGAGATATTCATAAACCGAACCAGGGATGTGGCGGTCATCTCGGCCGAGGAAGCCATAAACTATTCGCTCAGCGGCCCGATGTTGCGGGGAAGCGGCGTCAAACACGATTTAAGGAAAGCCAACCCTTACAGCGGGTACGAGAATTTCGAATTTGACGTCGCCTTCGGCACCAAGGGTGATGCCTACGACCGCTACCTTTTGCGCCTTGAGGAGATTCGCCAGTCGCTGAGAATCTGCGACCAGGCCATCGACGGCATGCCCGACGGACCGTATCGGGCGCACGTACCGGGTGTGGTTCTGCCGCCCAAGGAAGATGTCCTGTATAAGATGGAATCAATGATATTCCACTTCAAGATCATTACCGAAGGATTTAAAACTCCGTTCGGCGCGGTTTACCAGGCGATTGAATCGCCCAAGGGCGAATTGGGATTTTACATATCATCGGACGGCAGCAACAAGCCCCACCGCGTTAGAGTGCGGCCGCCGGCCTTTGTCAACCTGGCGGTGCTGCCCAAACTGGTGGAGGGACGGCTGCTTTCGGATGTGATCTGCGCTATCGGCTCGATCGACATCGTTTTAGGCGAGGTAGACAGATGATTCTGACCGAAGAGTCCATCAGGCGAATCAAAGAGAAGGCGGCGAAATATCCCCGGCGAAAGTCGGCTATTCTCCCGGCCATCACTATCGCCTATCGTCAGGTGGGTCACCTCAATGACGATATTTACCGTGAGATATCCAGGGTTATAAATGTCCCCTACGTGGAGATTGCCGAAGCCGCCACTTTCTACACTCTCTTTCCCAAAAAACCGGCCGGCAAATACTTGATTCAAGTTTGTCACAATATCTCCTGCGCGCTCATGGGGGCCGATTCGCTGGTTACGTATCTCGAGGAAAAGCTGGGTATCAAGAAGGGCGAAACCACCGGGGACGGTCTGTTCACCCTGATTTCGGTCGAGTGTTTGGGTTCATGTTCAACGGCGCCAATGATGCAAATCAACCAGGATTATTACGAGAACCTTACTCGAGAGAGAGTGGACCAGATAATTGATGAGTTGAAGGCTAAAGCGTGAAATTCTACTCGCCAGTCATAACCAACGCCTCTGAGGCGGCTGAAAACGAAAAGCTGCACCTGTTCCGGTATGCCGAGGATCCGGACCAGTACAGGATAGATACATATGAGGCGCATGGCGGCTATCGAGCATGGAAAAAGACCCTGACCGCTATGAAGCCCGACGAGGTCATAGAAGAAGTTAAGAAATCGGGACTGCGCGGACGGGGTGGGGCCGGTTTTCCGACAGGTATGAAATGGGGTTTTGTCCCCAAGAACTCGCCGAAACCGCGTTATCTCTGTTGTAACGCCGATGAGTCCGAGCCGGGCACCTGCAAAGACCGGGTATTGATGGAACGCGATCCGCACGGCGTTATCGAGGGCATGGCCATCGCGGCTTATGCCATTGGCTGTCACACCATGTTCTGTTACATTCGCGGCGAGTTTAACCACTGCATCGAGCGCATGGAAGCCGCCACGGAGGAAGCCTATAAGCGGGGTCACCTCGGCAAGAATATCCATGGCAGCGGCTATGATCTCGATATGGTGGTTCATTCCGGCGGCGGTGCTTATATCTGCGGTGAGGAAACGGCGCTGCTGAACTCACTGGAAGGCGAGCGGGGCATGTCGCGTATTCGACCGCCGTTTCCGGCCATCGAGGGTCTTTATGCCTGCCCGACGATCGTGAACAATGTCGAATCGCTGGCGGCCGTTCCTCATATTATAACCAACGGCGCGGACTGGTACCGATCCCTGGGAACCGAGAAGTCAGCCGGTACCAAGCTTTTCTCTCTGAGCGGCCATGTCAATCGCCCGGGCAACTATGAGGTGGAGCTTGGTTTTTCATTGAAGAAGCTGATATACGACCCTGCCTACGGCAACGGCATCCTGGGAGGCAAAAAACTCAA
>CBFCYQ010000130.1:0-8296 GCA_965602205.1 uncultured bacterium
TCTGATGTCCCTTCGACCAGCCCATCCACCGAATCCAGCGCTATCGTGAAGTCAATCGTGTCGGCCGGGTTCTTAATTGTGAAGCAATATGGGCCGTCCCAGACAGGGCTGACATCGCCGGCGGTGTGCGTCTTCCACTGCCAGGGCAGATTCCAGTGTTCCGCCCTGTTCAAACATATGGTCTTGCCGATCTGCCCGGCATCAAACTGGGTCGTGATCGTGTACACATTCTCTGAGAAACCGGGTGGGAGTCCGTCATCCTGCTCGCCCAGCAGGGTCGCTACACCGCCGAAATCGATTGTATCGGCGCCGCTGCCGGTAACATTCAGATCGTTGGCGAACAGGTTTGCGTCAAAATATGGGTAGACGTTCCAGCCGGGGTAATAAACTTCCCAACTGGATGTTCCCGAATTGTAACAGGGAAGATGTTCAAGCGGCTCCCATGTGGCCCCGTCGGGAGAGTATACACAGAAGGCGTTGCGCACCGACCAGATATACTGGTTCTTGGCCGGGGGATTGATGAATCTGAGATAAAAAGTTATCGGCACACCCGGCTGCAATTCGTCTGATGTCCCTTCGACCAGCCCATCCACCGAATCCAGCGCTATCGTGAAGTCAAGCGTGTCGGCGTCGTTCTCGATGGTGAAGCAGTGGGGACCGTCCCACGTGGGGCTGATGTGTTCCAGATCGAAGTTTGTCCATCTCCAGCGCCACAACGGCGGAAGGCTTAAGGAATCCAGGCACAGAGTCTTCCCCGCCTGGTCGGCATCCACCTGCGTTGAAATTGTGTAAACAACGTCTGAGAATTCGGCCGGTAGGCCTTCATATCCAGCGGTGGGTAAGGCAAGAGAGACGAAATTGAGACTATCGGCGCCGCTTCCCGTGACACCTAATTCATCAACCAAAACGAGTAAGAAATACTCAGACCACTGCGGGTGATAGCCGACCCACTCGGACAGGTCCCCATACGGCACGTGTGTAAGAGGTTGCCATTGAGCGCCGTCCGGGGAGTATACTCGGAAGCCGTTTTCGACCTCCTTCATCGAATCGCCTGAATTAGAAAACCCGATGTAAAAGGTCACCGGTACGTCAATCGGTATCTTCCCCTCCCAGTTTAAACCGGAGACGCTGTCCAGGGTGACTGCCTGGGTCTGGGCATCAGTCTGCGTTACAGCACACAGGACCAGTATCGCCGCTATCGTGAACACTCTTGCCTTCATGATCGTATCTCCTTATGGATTTTGCCATTACTGAAGACTATTCTCGCGGGCATTAGATTCAGTTTTGAGAAAGCCGACCACTGACAGCTTGCCTCTGGTCCGAGCGATGAAACTCGGAAGAACCGATTATCCACGAATTGAAGAAAGTACGATTGCGATTACGTCACGGAATAAAGCAACGGTGTCAATATCTATATATATAACCATTTGTCCTGTTTTGTCAACGGGTAAATGGTCGGCAGTTGATCGTGCCCGTGGCAACTTCTGTCTTCCTGGTCGCAGCAGGCTCTAAAAGCAAAGGCCCGACCGCACACGGCCGGGCCTTTTTCTATTGCAGAAGGGGGAGGGGTTTGTCTTAATACATGCCCATGCCGCCGCCCGGCATGCCGCCACCCATATCGGGGACGCCGGCCTTTTTCTCTTCAGGCTGGTCGACCACTACGGCTTCGGTGGTCAGAAGCAAACCGGCGATGGAAGCGGCGTTTTCCAGAGCGGTGCGGGTCACCTTGGTAGGATCCATAACGCCTGCCTTCATCAGGTCTTCGAACTTGTCGGTCTGGGCGTTATAGCCAAAAGCCCCGGTCTCGGTCTTGACCCTGTTGACCACGACCGAACCTTCAACACCGGCGTTCTCGGAAATCTGCCGAATCGGCTCTTCGAGAGACTTGCGGATAATAGCTACCCCCACGCTTTCCTCCTCGTCGATCTTCATCGCGTCCAGGGAGGTAAGGGCGCGCAAGAAGGCGACGCCGCCACCGGGGACGATGCCTTCCTCGACGGCCGCGCGAGTGGCGTGCAGAGCATCCTCAACGCGGGCCTTCTTCTCTTTCATCTCGGTCTCGGTCGCCGCGCCGACATTGATCACGGCAACACCACCGGCGAGTTTGGCCAGCCGCTCCTGCAGCTTCTCGCGGTCATAATCGGAACTGGTGTCTTCGATCTGCTTGCGGATCTGGCCGATACGAGCCTTGATGTTCTCCTTTTCGCCGGCACCTTCAACGATAGTCGTGTTGTCTTTGTCGATGGTGATCTTCTTGGCGGTGCCAAGGTCGGTCAGAACGGCATTCTCCAGCTTGAAACCAAGCTCCTCGGAGATGACTTTGCCGCCGGTAAGGGTTGAGATGTCCTCCAGCATGGCCTTGCGGCGGTCACCGAATCCGGGAGCCTTGACGGCCGCCACCTTGATGGTGCCGCGCAGCTTGTTGACCACCAGCGTCGCCAGGGCCTCACCTTCGATATCCTCGGAGATAATCATCAGGGGCTTGCCCTGCTGGGCGACCTTCTCCAGGATTGGCAGAAGGTCCTTCATGTTCGAGATCTTCTTGTCGTGAATCAATATCGCCGGGTCCTCCAGGACTGCTTCCATGGCATCCGGATCGGTCACGAAGTACGGGGAGACATAACCACGGTCGAACTGCATGCCCTCTACGACGTCCAGCGTGGTCTCGGCGGTCTTGGCTTCTTCGACGGTGATAACGCCGTCTTTGCCGACTTTTTCCATAGCCTCGGCAATCAGATCGCCGATCTGCTTGTCGTTGTTGGCCGAGATGGTGCCAACCTGCGAAATCTCCTCTTTGCCGGAGACAGGTTTGGACATCTTCTTGATGGCTTCACCGATAACTACCACGGCCTGGTCAATCCCGCGCTTGATAGCCATCGGGTTGGCCCCGGCGGTGACATTCTTCAAGCCCTCGCGATAGATGGCCTGGGCAATCAAAGTAGCGGTCGTGGTGCCGTCACCGGCGATATCGGATGTCTTGGAAGCGACTTCCTTGACCATCTGGGCGCCGATGTTCTCAAAATGATCTTCCAGTTCGATCTCCTTGGCCACGGTCACGCCGTCCTTGGTTACGGTCGGGGAACCGAATTTCTTGTCGAGCACGACATTGCGGCCCTTGGGACCGAGAGTAACCTTTACGGTGTCGGCTAACTTGTCCACGCCCAGCTTCAGCTTGTTGCGGGCCGTGACGTCAAAATCTATAAGTTTTGCCATTGTGTTTTTCTCCTGTTAGAAAATTCTCTTAACTGTTCTTAATGATGGCGAAGATGTCCGACTCACGCATAATGAGATACTCTTCATTGTCGATGGACACTTCGGTTCCGGAATACTTGCCGTAGAGAATTTTGTCGCCCTTCTTGACCTCGAGAGCGATCTTCTTGCCGTCCTCGGTGACACGGCCTGATCCCACTTCGATGATTTCACCCTGCATCGGCTTCTCTTTGGCAGTGTCAGGGATAATGATTCCGCCCTTTTTCATTTCTACTTCCTCGGACGGTCTGACGACCACACGGTCTGCAAGTGGCTTAACCTGCATCTTGATTCCTCCTGGTTTGTCTTGGTTATGCTTTGTTAAACTCTTCTTTTTTCGCTGTTAGCACTCATTAAAGACGAGTGCTAACAATATATCCATTAAACGCTTTTTCTGTCAAGCGGTTTCCTGAAATATTATTGAAATTGCGATATTTCTGCGAAGATGTCCCCGCCCCGCCATAACTCGTTGTTGAGTAAGAACATGGGGGTTGCGCCGTCTGGATTTCCCGCCGGATCGGTGGCCTCGATTTGCGATGGCCTCAGCCTCAACATCGAAAATCGCCCGATCCGACAAGACCCCGATGACCGCGCCCCCCGACCGGAAGTTCTTCCAGTTGGTGGGAAGGATAGAAATCTGTCAGGTGAAAACGGCTGTATCGGTATACTACCGGTCGGATTCTACAACGTGCATATCCCCATTCTCGGTCCCAGGATGAAAACCGAGCCCGAAAGAAGATGACAGCGATGTCTCCGAGTCGATCATCGTGAACCGCGGACTGCTCTTCTTCCGCTGGTACTACTAAGCCCGATCTCTGAGGAAGCCGATACCGGAGTCTCGGCTCGGCTTCTGATCGGGCGCTTCTTGTCGACGGCGGTCCTGCGGCTTACCTGGGGTCCGGGACCACTTCCAGGTTGAAATCAAAAGTCACGGTTCCCGTCGCAGGCACGACCGCATTGGCCTCTGCCGGCGGGGTCTCCAGGGTACCGCCGTATATGCCCAGGTAGTCGTCAGGCTGAGGCTCGCCCGAGGTCTCTCCCGAGACATAGACCCCGGCATAAATGAAATATGTTCCGGCAGTGACATTGGCGAACTCATATTCGTACTGAACAGCTCCGGTACATGTGTCAGTGGCTTCACGGAAAACACCGTTGCCACCATCAAAGTCATCGTCGATGATCACGAATATTGTTTTCCCGCTGGCGGCCGCCGGTATCGTTACTGTCCCATTTACCGTTGCCTTGGTGGTATCGGAGTCGGTCCCCTTGTCATCGTCCCCGCAGCCGGCTAATCCCAGCAATCCCAGCAGCAGGGTTGCAATCGCAAGAATAAAGGCAGTTTGCTTAACACGATATCGCATCTTAATCTCCTTCCGGATCAAAGTGTTACTTGCCCAGGTTGTAGAAGGCTCTCATCCCGGGATAAACGGCCTGTGTACCCACCGTTTCCTCAATACGAAGCAGCTGATTATACTTGGCTATCCTGTCGGTGCGGCACATCGATCCGGTCTTTATCTGACCGGCGCCGGTTGCCACCACGACGTCGGCGATCGTGGCATCCTCCGTTTCACCGGAGCGGTGCGAAATAACCGCCGTGAACCCGGCCTTTTGCGCCATGCTGATTGCGTCCAGGGTCTCCGTCAGGGTGCCTATCTGATTAAGTTTGATCAATATGGAATTCGCCGATTTTTCTTTGATGCCCCTGGCGAGACGCGTCGGGTTGGTCACGAACAAATCGTCTCCGACAATTTGAATTTTGTCTCCCAGTTTTGCAGTCATCGCTTTCCAGCCGGTCCAGTCGTCCTCGGCCAGGCCGTCCTCGATTGAGATAATCGGGTAATTCTTCACCAGCCGGGCGTAAAAATCGATCATCTGGGACGAGGAGAGCTTTTTGCCTTCAGCCTTGAGATTGTACTTCTTTGTCCTGGCGTCATAGAACTCGGTCGAGGCCGGGTCCAGGGCGATGAGGACATCTTTGCCGGCCTTGTAGGCGCTTTTGCCGATAGCCTCCATGATTACTTCGAGAGCTTCTTCGTTCGATTTCAAATCCGGCGCAAAACCGCCTTCGTCACCGACCGACGTGTTGTAGCCTTTTTTCGCCAGGACTCTCTTGAGGTGTCCAAACACCTCGGCCCCCATCTGGAGCGCCTGGCGGATGTTTTTCGCACCCACCGGCATAATCATGAATTCCTGCAGATCGACGTTGTTGTCGGCATGCTTGCCGCCGTTGAGGATGTTCATCATCGGTACCGGCATGATTTTACAGTTAGCGCCCCCGATATACTCGTAAAGGAAGCGGCCGCGCGACTCGGCGCAGGCTTTGGCCGCCGCCAGGGAAACGCCCAGTGTCGCGTTGGCTCCCAGCTTCGCCTTGTTCTTGGTGCCGTCCAGCTTTATCAGGTAATCATCCAACTCTACCTGGTTAAAGGCATCCACCGAATCCTTTATCAGCGCCGGTCCGATCGTCTCGTTCACGTTTATAACGGCCTTCAAAACCCCTTTGCCGAAGTAAGTGTCCTTGAGGCCGTCGCGAAGTTCCACCGCTTCGTGGGCGCCCGTCGAGGCCCCCGAGGGCACCGCCGCCCGGCCCAAAGAACCGTCGGTTAAGCAAACATCGACTTCAACGGTGGGCGTGCCGCGGCTGTCAAGTATCTGCCGGGCATGGATATATTCAATATCTGACATAACTGGCGTCCTTTCGTCCAGATTTGCGTTCGCGCCCAAATAACACTGACTCAACTTCAAGAGCAAGATAATAAATATGGTCACCGCCCCATAGTCATGGAGGTGCCACAATAGTCGGACTTCTTTCAATGTGGATAACCACTGCCATATTGGGGCTGTCGGGGTGGCACGCGATTTGTTGCTACCCATCGTGAAACACGTTCTCAGAGGTCAGCGGATTAAAACATGCCTGACCTGGGGCCGACCCAAGTCGGCCCTTTTTTTGCCCGTCAATCTGCGACATGTTTGATGAAAACACCAGCATATGTAGACATGTTTGATTCTCTAGCGCTTCCACCATGTAACCATTATGGTGTTGTGGTACAGATATATGGCCCCGCCAACAGTGGCCCGCCGCTTTTCGGTATTTGATATATATTGTGAAAAAAATCGCAAAATATGTTGCGTCCGGTTTGCGAAAAACCGTTATTAATTTCAGACAATTGGTTTCGTGCAAGGGTGTTGCCGAATGAACAAACCTGTGGTCAAGCCGGGCGCGCATCTGGTCGTCGAGCGCCGGGATGTTCAGAAGCTTCTGGATGTCATCCGCGACAGCGGTTATGATATCGTGGCACCGACGGCCACGGATGACGCCATTATCCTGGGTGAAATCTCACGGGTCGAGCAACTGCCCGTCGGTTTGACCGACGTTCAGGGTGCCGGGCGCTACCGTCTCGAGGCTCGCGACGATCAGGCCTTGTTCGGCTATGTCGTCGGACCGCAGTCGTGGAAAAAGATCCTGCATCCACCCCGACAGAAATTGTGGGAAGCCGAGCGGCGGGATAGCGCCTTTTCGATAACAGACCACAAACAGTCTGCTCCCAGGGTCGCCTTTCTGGGAGTCAGACCTTGCGAACTGGCGGCCATCGCTATTCAGGACAAGGTGTTCACCGAAGGGGAGTATCTCGATACCGCTTATCTTCGCAGGCGCACGAATACACTGCTTGTGGTTGTCAACTGCAGCCAGGCTGGCGGCACCTGCTTCTGCGCCTCCATGCAGACCGGGCCCAAAGCAAAAGGCGGGTTTGATCTGGCCCTGACCGAACTCATCGACGACGATCGCCACTATTTCGTGCTCGAGGTAGGTTCTCAAAACGGGGCGGGGATCGCCGACAGGATACCGTGTCGCGCCGCCGAAAAAAGCGAGTTGGCGAGAGCCGATCGAGTGTTGCAGACCGCCGCCGCCAATATGGGCCGCTCCCTCGATACCAGGGGCATCAGGGAACTGCTCCTGCAGAACGTCGAACATCCGCAGTGGGACCGGGTGGCGGAGCGCTGCCTTAGTTGCGCCAACTGCACCATGGTGTGTCCCACCTGCTTTTGTACGACAATCGAAGATACGACCGACCTGGCGGGAAACCACAGCGAACGGTGGAAGACGTGGGATTCCTGCTTCAGCCTGGATTTCTCATACATTCATGGCGGGAGCGTCCGTCAGTCAATTAAATCTCGTTATCGGCAGTGGTTGAGTCATAAATTGTCAAGCTGGATTGACCAGTTTGATACGTCCGGCTGTGTCGGCTGCGGTCGCTGTATAACCTGGTGCCCCGCAGGGATAGATATTACCGAGGAAGCCCGAGTCATCCGCGAAAACAGCCTGGCCGACGCAACTGCCGTTGCAGAGGAGGACAAAAAGGATGCAATCACTTGAGCCTTTCCTGGCGGAACATCCCTTCCTGAAAGGGATGCAAAAGCGTCACATCGAACTGCTGGTCGGCTGCGCCTCGAATGTTCGTTTCGAGCCCGGACAGAGCGTTTTCCGGGAGGGCGACGAAGCCAACGAGTTCTATTTTATCCGGCACGGCAAGCTGGCTCTGGAGGTCTTCCGCCCTCACAAGGGAGGCATCATCGTGCAGACACTGGGGCCGGGCGACGTGCTGGGCTGGTCATGGCTGGTGCCGCCCTACTATCGGCACCTGGACTGCCGGGCGGTCGAGCTTACCAGGGCTATTGCCCTCGACGGGGCCTGCCTGCGCGGAAAGTGTGACGAGGATTACGAATTGGGTTACGAGTTGATGAAACGCTTTGCCCATCTTGTCGAAGATGAGGTCACGGCCCTAAGACTGCAATTGCTGGATATCTACGGTGCCAAGGACTGAAAACAAAAAGCAGCCCGGCGAACCTATTACCGATCCCATGCTGCCGGAGGCCTACCGTATCGAGCGCGTCCGCAAGGACACTGCTGATACCTTTACTTTGGAGTTGGGCCCGGCGAACGGTTCGCCGAGTTTCGAGTTCATACCCGGCCAGTTCAACATGCTTTACGTTTACCGTGTCGGGGAAATTCCGAATTCAATCAGCGGCGACCCTACCCACCCGGATA